>VAZZ01000245.1 GCA_005884715.1 Alphaproteobacteria bacterium
TCGACGCGATAGGCTTCTTCCGGCACGTCGCCCTTCATCTTGTAGAGAAGCTTGTGCTCGAACACCATCACCGGATCTGGATCATCGATGGCCGAGAGCAAAAGGCCCTTGGCATCATGCGGTGTCGAGGGCTGCACCACCTTGAGGCCGGGCACATGGGCGAACCAGGCATCGAGCGACTGGCTGTGCTGGGCGGCGGCGCCGGTTCCCGAACCCGCGGGGAAACGCATGACCAGCGGCACCGAAATCTTGCCGCCAAGCATGAAGCGGATCTTCGCTGCCTGATTGACGATCTGCTCCATCGCCAGCGTGGCGAAATCCGAAAACTGGAATTCAAAGACCGGCCGGCAGCCGGCGAGTGCGGCGCCGACGGCAACGCCGGCCGCCCCCAATTCGGCAATCGGCGTGTCCATCACCCGGTCCTCGCCGAAGCGATGGACCAGATCGCCCGTCACCTGGAATGCACCGCCATAGACGCCGATATCCTCGCCCATCAGGAAAACGCGCTCGTCGGCCTCCATCGCCTGGGCCAGCGCCTCCTGAACGGCTTGGGCATAGCTCAATTCGCGAAGTGCCATTTACCGCCCTCTGACAGTATAGACATCGCGCGTGACCTCGGTCGGCGAGGGATCGGTGCCATTGCGGGCATATTCGATGGCGGCGATGATCTCGGCTTCGGTGGCAGCGCGAATCGCGGCCACCTCTTCCTTGCTGAGGATGCCGAAGGATTCGAGACTGGTCTCGAAATGGCCAATCGGATCGCGCGCCTGCCACTCTTCGATCTCTTCCTTGGTGCGGTAGCGGTTGCGGTCGCTCTTCGAATGGCCGCGAATGCGATAGGTCTTGCATTCGAGCAGCGTCGGGCCCTCGCCATTGCGCGCCCTTGCCGTCGCCCGCATGACCGTTTCGGCAACATCCTCGATGCGGTTGCCGTCGATGATCTCGCCCGGCATCTTGTAGGACGAGGCGCGATCGGCGACATGCTCGACCGCCATCGATCGTTCGGTCGATACCGACATGCCGTATTTGTTGTTCTCGCAAATGAACAGGACCGGCAGCCTCCATATCGCGGCGATGTTCAGCGCCTCGTGGAAGGCGCCTTCATTCGAAGCGCCATCGCTGAAGAAGCACACCGCAACATCGTCGCGCTTCTGCTTCCTGATGGCGAGCGCCGCACCGACCGCGATCGGAATGCCGCCGCCGACGATGCCATTGGCCCCGAGATTGCCGCTTTCGACATCGGCGATATGCATCGAGCCGCCGCGGCCGCGGCAATAGCCCTCTTCCTTGCCGAAGAACTCGGCGAACATCAGCTTTGGATCGGCGCCCTTGGCGATGCAGTGGCCGTGGCCGCGATGGGTCGAGGTGATGTAATCGGTCTTGCGCAAATCCATGCAGGAACCGACGGCGCTCGCTTCCTGGCCGATCGAAAGATGCATGGTGCCGTGAATGAGACCGCGGGTATAGGCGTCCTCCGCTCCTTCCTCGAAGCGGCGGATCAGATGCATGCGGCGCAGCGCATCGGCGAGTGCCGCATTGTCGAAATGCCGGTAGAAATCGCGCAGATTGGGGGCCGGTGCGCTTTCCCTGACAGGCTTGTTCATGCTTGAATCCCGCTCAGCAATTCGTCCTGGCGCTGGCGCAGCACTACGATGCGCGATCCCTGATCGACGGCGACATTGTCATAAGTGAGCAATTCACCCTTGCGGATGGCACGGGTCGTCTTGCCCTTCTCGAGGAGGCCGCAGGGAACGGCCCGGGCCTCACCCGCCCCTTCATAGGTCATGATCCACGCCCGATAGGCATATTCGCCAATCGCATCGAGCGTGTCGCCGGGAGCGAGGTCTTTCTTGGCGACGGCGCAGACCTCGGCCGATGGCCGGTCGAGCGGCTGCATGTCGGCGGTGCCGTAGAGAACGGCGCGAGCGCAGGACAAGGGCACTTCGAGGCTGGTCAAATGATAGGGCCGATAGAAAGTGTAATAGGGGCCCACACCCAGTTTCAGATCATGCATGCGTTCGCGTAAGCGCGGATGCGCCATCTCGGCGATGACGAAGACGCCCGGCGCCACGCCCTTGCCGATCGAATAATCGACTACACCCTTGCGCGACAGCACACCGCCATCCGCTTTTGGGCACAGAACCTTCTCAAGCTCCGGCAATGTCGCCTGCGGCCCATGCATGCCGGGACAATCGGGCACGAGCCCCGTCGCATTGGCAATGGCCGCCATTTCGACCATCGTCTTCGAGCCGTCGACGAATTCGACCAGCATGCGGGGATTCATGTTGCGCCGTCTCGCTTCATCCACATAGGCGTCGGGCGTCGCATCGACATTGAGCGGATTGTTCTTGCCCTTGCCGGCGGCGATGATCGGATAGCCGAGGCTCAGGACGAAATTGATGAGCTCCATGCAGGAGCTCGGCTCATCGCCGGCCCCCAGCGTATAGACAACCCCGAGCCGCTTGGCCTCGCGTTGCAAATAAGCGCCGATGGTGACGTCGGCCTCGACATTCATCATCACCAGATGCTTGCCGTGCTCCATCGCCACGAGCCCGATCTCGGCGCCGACCGCGGGCCGGCCGGTAGCATCGATGACGACATCGATTGCATCATTGGTGCAGACGCTGAGCGCATCTTCGGTGATCGCGGTGCGGCCCTTCTGCAAGGCATCATCGAATGCCGACCTGCCGCCCGCGAGCACATAGCTTTCGGCCGGCCGGCCGGCGATGGAAAGTGCGCGCCTAGCGGCATCGATATTGATCTCGTGCCCATCTCGCCCGAACCGATCAGCCCGACACGGATCGGACGCCCCTCATTCTGCAGACGCCGCGCAAGGTTGGCGGCAAGCGAGCCGGAAAAGCTGCCTGGCTTTTGGCGGGCTGCGACAGCCATTCTGCCTCCCTAGGAGTTCTTGTGTTTTCAGCCAAGAATAGATACTTTTACGCTCGAACTTGTCAATATGTAATGCTATTTCCAGGCCTTCTATATTGCTCTTAACCCAGCCTTTGCGCGAGTTAAAAAACAAACCCTCGATTTTTAAAGCGCTTTGCCGGAGAGCGCGACGTTAAGCCGGATGGAACAAATGACTTCATTAATTGAAAGTGTTGCATTTTCGTTTTGGCCGTATAGTGTTTCCGCGGGGACCGCAAAATGGCGGTAAGAATGCCAAGCGGCAAGATGCAGGGACGCCATGGCTGAAATCAAACTGCGCGGGATATCGAAGTCGTGGGGAGAGTTTGTCGGCGTCGACAATATCGATCTCGATATCAGGGATAAGGAATTCATGGTGTTCCTCGGCCCTTCGGGCTGCGGCAAGACGACGACCATGCGGATGATCGCCGGACTTGAGGACCCTACCTCGGGCGACATCAGTATCGATGGTGAAAGCGTCAATGATGTCGATGCGCGTGACCGCGGCGTCGCCATGGTGTTCCAGAGCTATGCGCTCTATCCCAACATGTCGATCTACGACAATATCCGCTTCCCCTTGAAGATGCGCGGCATTCCGGGGCGTGATCACGACCGGCTGGTGCGCCGTGCGGCCGAAATGGTGGAACTCGGCGATTATCTCGACCGCAAGCCGCGTGCCCTTTCCGGCGGCCAGCGCCAACGCGCAGCACTCGCGCGCGCCATCGTGCGTGAGCCGCAGGTCTTCCTGATGGATGAACCGCTCTCCAATCTCGATGCCAAACTGCGCCTCACGATGCGCGCCCAGCTCAAGCATATCCAGCGACAGCTCGAGACCACGACGATCTATGTCACGCATGACCAGATCGAGGCGATGACGCTCGCCGATCGCATCGCCGTCATGAACAAGGGGAAGATCCAGCAACTCGGCACTCCGGATGAAGTCTACAACGATCCTAACCATATCTTCGTTGCGGGCTTCATCGGGTCACCGCCGATGAATCTCATACCGGGGGCGCTGGAGAATGGCGATTTCGTCGGCCCCGATACAAGGGTTGCCGGCGCGGGCCGCGGTTCAAGAGCCAAGGTGGTCCTGGGGGTCAGGCCGGAAGACATGGAAATCGTCGCCGAAAAAGACGGCAATCTGATTTCGAAGCTCTATTCGCTCGAACCGACCGGCGATGTGACGCTGGTGA
>VAZZ01000244.1 GCA_005884715.1 Alphaproteobacteria bacterium
TCGGGCGTGCGCGAATTGTCGCTCATCACCACCCCGCCGCTCGACCGGCTGGCGGTCCGCACCTATATCTCGCCCTTCGATCCCATCGTCGTCCGCGAGTCGCTGCTGCGCGAGCATTATCGCGGAGGCCAGAGCTTCTATGTCTGTCCGCGCATCGCCGATATCGAAGAGCAGGCAGACTTCCTGCGCAACCATATTCCAGAGATCAAGTTCCGCGCCGCCCATGGCCGCATGGCGCCGACCGAGCTCGAAGACATCATGAGCGGGTTCTATGACCGCAAATTCGACGTGCTGCTGTCGACGACGATCGTCGAATCCGGGCTCGACATTCCGAACGCCAATACGCTGATCATCCATCATTCCGAGCAGTTCGGGCTGGCCCAGCTTTACCAGATCCGCGGCCGCATCGGCCGCGCGCCTATGCGCTCCTCACCACGCCCGCCAACCGCACGCTGACGCCAGCGGCGGAGAAGCGGCTCAAGGTGCTGCAGTCGCTCGATTCACTGGGGGCTGGTTTCACGCTGGCGAGCCATGATCTCGACATCCGCGGCGCCGGCAACCTGCTCGGCGAAGAGCAGTCGGGGCATGTCAAGGAAGTGGGTTATGAACTCTATCAGACGATGCTCGAAGAGGCGGTAGCAAAATTGCGCACCGGAGAGGAGACGCTGGAGGGCGAGGGCACCTGGTCGCCGCAGATCAATATCGGCACCTCGGTGCTGATCCCTGAAAACTACGTGCCCGACTTGCAATTGCGTCTCGGCCTCTATCGCAGGCTCGCCGATCTCGAGCAGGAGAGCGATCTCGACGGCTTTGGCGCCGAATTGCATGACCGCTTCGGCCGGGTGCCCGAGGAAGTGAAGCATCTGCTCGATGTGGTGTCGATCAAGCTACTGTGCCGCAGGGCCAATGTGGCAAGCGTCGATGCGGGCCCGAAAGGGGCAGTAATCGGCTTCAGGGGTGATCATTTCGCCAATCCGAAAGCGCTGGTCGAATGGATCACCGGGCAGGGGACGCTGGCGAAACTGCGTGCCGCCGATATGAAGCTGGTGATCATGCGAAGCTGGGAAACGCCGGAAGAGCGCCTCAAGGGCACCCGTCAGATCATGACCCAGCTGGTCAGGCTGGCGGCTTAATAAGAGCGCTCTCTTCTCACAGCACCCTCATGCTGAGGTGGCCGCGGATCGGCCCTCGAAGCATCGATCAGGATAGAGCGAGTTCATTGCAACAGACCCTTCGAGGCTCGCTTCGCTCGCGCCTCGGGGTGAGGGCAGTAGCCGGTATTCGGCCACTTAGACTAATCTTCAAGCGTCAGATCGAGCGGACGCGTCAGCAGATAGCGCAGAAGGACTATATTAGCGATGACCGTCACGACGACGGCGCCGATCAAGAAGGTGAGCGACATGGCCAGAATCTCCCCTTGCCCTGTCGCGAGGCTGCGCTCCAATGGTTAACGTGCCGTTAAGGCTGTTTGCTCGATCGCCTTTTTGATCGTTTCGGCGGGATGGGCGCCGGAGATGGCGAAGCGGCTGGCGAAGATGAAGGTAGGGACGCCAGTGATACCCATCTTGCCGGCGCCGTTGATCTCAGCGATGACCGGATCGAGATCGGCGCCGTTGGCGAGCAACTGGGTTACGAGCGCTCCGTCGAGGCCAACATCCGTGGCGGCCTTGACCAGTACCTCGGGCTTGCCGATATCGGCCCCTTCGGTGAAATAGAGCGCGTAGAGGCGGCTCACCATTTCATCCTGCTTGCCGGCTTCATGCGCCCAGCGGATGAGACGATGCGCGTCGAGCGTATTGGGCGAGCGGGTTATCTTGTCGAAAGCGAAGGGAATGCCTTCGGCCTTGCCGATCTCGATCAGGGGCGCGTGCATCTGAGCCAAGCGCTCAGGGCTGCCGAATTTGCGCTCGAGATAGGTCTTGCGCGGCATGCCCTCCTTCGGAATGGTGGGATCGAGCTGGAAAGGCCGCCAGAAAATGGCGAAGCTCTGCTCGGGCAGCATTCGCAATGCCGCTTCCAGGCGCTTCTTGCCGACATAGCACCACGGACATACCACATCGGAGACGATATCGATGGCGATAGGAGCGCTCATGGCATTTTCCTTCATCAGATCGAACCGATCCGATCGCGATCTATGGCTTCTCATACCATAGCGCAGAGCCCTCGAAGCCCGATAGGGGCAGCTCGGCCGGCCGCCCGATCGTCTTCCAACGCGCCACCCACTGGCCGCCTGAATCGTAAAATGGCACGATATAGAAGCCATTGACCAGCAGCCGGTCGAGGGCACGGACGGCGGCGACGAAATCCTCGCGTGTCGTAGCGGCAAGAAGTGCTCCGATCATCCGATCGACGGCCGGATCGGCGATGCCCGGATAGTTGCGCGTACCGGGTATCCGGCGGCCGCTGCTGCCGTAATAGAAATCCTGCTCATTGCCGGGGGAGAGCGAGTTCTGCCAAATGACCGGCAACATATCGAATTCATAAGTATCGAGCATGCGTTGGAACTGGGGCGAATCCAAAACCCTTATGCTCATCTCGATGCCGATCTGGCTGAGCGTGCGCTGATAATGGAGCGCGATCTTCTCCTGCTCCTTGCTCACGCAGGAGAGCGTGAAGGCGAAAACCTCTCCCGTCTTGACATTGCTCAGCCGCCCGTCGCGGATCTCCCAGCCGGCTTCCTTGAACAGAGCGACGGTCTGGCGCAGTACTTTGCGATCGCGGCCCGACCCGTCGGTCTTCGGCAATTCATAGGTTCCATCGAGTATAGCCGAATCGATGCGCGAACTGTCGGCACCGAGGAGAGCAAGCTCGCGCCCATCCGCCTTGTGGCCAAGATAGGAAAGCTCCGAGCCTGAATAATAGCCCTGGATGCGGCGGTAGAGACCAAAGAAGATGTTTTGGTTCAACCATTCGAAATCGAACGCTTCGACGAGGGCGCGGCGCACCAGCGGGTTTTCGAACAGGGGCTTGCGCGTGTTTGATCCGTCCATCGAGCGCCGCCGGAAAATCATAGGCCTGCGACCAGCGGGCGGGATCGGCCTCGACCCTGATATCGGCGATACCTTTCTTGAAGGCCTCGAAGGCGGAATTATTGTCGCGGAAATAGTCGATGCGCACTTCATCAAAATTCCAAAGGCCACGGTTGAACGGGATGGACTTGCCCCAATAATCCGGATTTTTCCTGTAGGAGATGCGCTCGCCCGGATTGATTTCCGCCAGCGTGTAGGGGCCCGACCCCATGATCGGATCGAGCGTGCTTGCCACGAAATCGCTCTTCTCCCAATAGTGTTTGGGCAGAATGGGCATCAGACTCATGATCAGCGGCAGTTCGCGGTCGCCTTTGTCCTGCGTCATGATGATGGTGCGGGCATCCGGCGTCTCGATCTTCGTGATCTTTGAATAATAGCTTTTGAAGCGGGGCAGGCCATGATCGCGCAGCGTCGCCAGCGAGAAGACGACATCGGCCGAGGTGACGGGCTCGCCGTCGGAAAAGCGCGCCTCAGGCCGCAGCACGAAAGTCATGCGGCTGCGATTGGCGCTGACATCGATGCTCTCGGCGAGAAGGCCATACACCGTGAAGGGCTCGGCGTAGTTGCGGCCCATCATGCTCTCGAACACATAGGTCGAGACGCTCAAGGCTTTCTGGCCCTTGACGATGAAGGGATTGACGCTGTCGAAGCTGCCCGAAGTGGCCTGGCGCAACATGCCGCCTTGCGGCGCCTCGGGATTGGCATAGGGCAGATGCTGGAAATCCGCCGGCAATGCCGGTGAACCCTGCATGGCGAGGCCGTGGCGCGGTTCAGCCCGAGCGAGCGAAGCGCCGGCGAGACACTTGACAGCTGATTCGCGCGCTGTGATCGGACGGAAAACCGGTTCCCACTTTTCCTGATCACGCGCTAGTGTTTGCGCCCGCCGCGCAGCCGGTACTGGCTGTTCTTGGAATCAAAGCCTTCGAAGAATTCGCGGATCTGCGGGTGGCGGACCGGTTCGCCTGAGCCGTCATCCAGCAGATTCTGCTCCGATACATAGGCCACATATTCGGTTTCTTCGTTCTCGGCAAAGAGATGATAGTAGGGCTGGTCCTTGCGTGGCCTGATGTCTTCAGGAATGGAGAGCCACCATTCCTCGGTGTTGTTAAAGACGGGGTCGACATCGAAAATCACGCCGCGAAACGGAAACAGGCGGTGCTTGACCACTTGCCCGATGCTGAATTTCGCCTGCGGAATTGCGCCCGTCATGCACTTTTAATGACAAGCCTTGAGCCCGATGGCAAGAGGGCAGGAAGATGCTTGTTGAAAAGGGAATTGCATCCCATAAGGACTCAATTCCGGGGTATGCTAGCTGACCTCGACGATGCGGTCGGACACGAGCACGGATCGGATGAAGTCCGGAATTTCAAGACAAGCCTTTACCTTGACTTCGAGAGAGGATTCCGCCGCTCGGACGTCTGACAGCCGCGCCAGCACATCATTGGCAGCGCGGCGCGGGATGACGACCACGCCGTCATCATCGCCAATGACGATATCTCCCGATTCTATGGCAACGCCGCCGACGACGACCGGAAGGCCAACGCTGCCCGGGCCGTTGCGCGCCGGAGAGTTGGGACTGAGGCCTCCGCAATAGACCGGCAGGCCGACGCCCAGAATGCCGGCCACATCACGAGCGAGGCCGTCGGTCACCAGACCCTTGACGCCGCGATTGCGCGCCATGCCCATCAGGAGATCGCCGGTTATCGATGTGCCGGCGAAGCCATCGGTGGAGGCGATGAGAACATCACCTGACCTCGCCTCGGCCAGAGCGGCGAAGAGAGCGAGGTTGTCGGCAGGGCCGCAATGACAGGTGATGGCGACACCGACCATGACCGATTGAATAGGGGCCAGCGGCTTGATCCGGTAGTCGAGCGCGCCGCGGCCGCCCAAGGCGTCGACCGCGTGGCCGGTCGGTACATTGGCGAAGCCCG
Organism: Alphaproteobacteria bacterium; assembly: GCA_005884715.1. Lineage (GTDB taxonomy): Bacteria > Pseudomonadota > Alphaproteobacteria > Rhizobiales > Aestuariivirgaceae > Taklimakanibacter. The sequence continues at coordinate 4,961 of VAZZ01000244.1, forward strand.
CAATTTCAAGGGCGGTGGGCCGCTCGAAGGCGCGCCGCATCGTCAGAAGCGGAGGATCCTTGATCATCGGCGAGGTCCATTCTGTATGTTGGTGAACAATAAATCGGCGCCGATATCGGCAATGCGGCTGACGCCGCACAGGCCCATCACCCGATCGATCTCGCGCCTGTAGATATCGAGCAAATGGACGACACCCGCCTCGCCCCCGACGGTGAGGCCCCATAGCTGCGGGCGCCCGATCAGGCAGGCTTTGGCGCCGAGCGCCAGAGCCTTGACGACGTCGCTGCCGCGACGGATGCCGCCATCGATGAGAACGGGAATGCTGCCGCCGACGGCGGCAACGATATAAGGCAGGACATCGATCGTCGCCGGTGCCCCGTCGAGCTGGCGGCCGCCATGATTGGATACGATCAAGCCGTCGATGCCATGCTCGAGCGCCGCTTTGGCCTCGTGGGGATGAAGTATGCCTTTGAGGAACAGCGGGCCGGCCCATACCCTGCGCAACTCATCGACATCCGCCCAGGACATCGAAGGGTCAAGCAGCGAGGCCATCCGCCCGGCCAGCGTCTTGATGTCAGCGGTCTCGTTCGGCCGCACATAGTTGCCGAAGGTGATGCGTCTGATCTCGCCGCGCATGCGCCACAGCCACTCCGCCTTGAATGCCATGCCGGCCAGTCCGGAAACCCCGAAACGTGGCGGTATGGCGAAGCCATTGCGAATGTCGCGCTCGCGGTTGCCGAGAAGCTGATTGTCGATGGTCAGAACGAGTGCGTCATAGCCGGATTTCGCGGCGCGCTCGGCGAGCTCGCGGGTAAATGCCCGGTCCCTGTAGATGAATATCTGCATCCAGCGCGGCGAGGTTCCACAGGCCGCAACATCCTCGAGAGGCGCCACCGAGCCGTGGCTCAGGCAGAAGCCGGTGCCGGCCCGGCCCGCGGCGCGCGCCAGGCAGCGCTCGCCGTCCGGCCAGAAAAGCCCCGCGAGGCCTGCCGGACCGATCATGACCGGCAGGCTCAGCTCCTTGCCGAAGAGCGAAACTGAGAGATCGCGCTCTGACGCGCCTGACAATGGATGGGGAAGTAATTCGACCTCGTCGAACGCCGCCTCGTTGCGCCTCAGGGTGCATTCCTTTTCGGCACCGCCATCGGCAAAATCGAAGAACGGCGGCGGCAGGACGGCGCGCGCCAAGAGGCGCATCGCCTCGACATTATAGGCGCGACGCTGCCAGGCTTGCCTGGGCGTCGTCATGCCGGCCGATCGAGGCGATAGAAACGAGCCGCGTTGTCACGGAAGAGTTTGCGTTTCTCCTCTGCCGTGGCGCCCTCGACGACCCAATCGACAATCTCGACCCATTGCGGGTAGGTGCCGGCAAGCTCCAGGACATGCCAATCGCCGCCATACATGACGCGATCGAAGCCGAAAGTTTCGATCGCATGGGCAATGTAGGGTCTGAGCTGCTCTGAGGTGCTGGCGCCAGGGATCGAATATGCCGGCCTTGATCGCGGGCTTGCCGATATGATCGAGGACGAAGCGGACTTCCGGACATTGCCGCACCATCTTGATCGCATTGGGCATCTGATGGTGCAGGATGCAGACATCGAAGGCGAGATCGTGCGGCGCCAGCAGCTTCAGTCCGGCGATGAAATCGGGACGGATGCAAAATTCGGGATCGGGCTGGTTCTGGATCAGGCGCCGCACCGCGCGCAAGGTCTTGTGGCGGCGGAGCTGATCGAGCTCGACCTCGACGGCCTTGCCGCGCTCTAGCGGCAGTGCCGCGACCATGCCGGCGAGCCGCCTGTCCGAATGCGCCAGGCCTTCGATCCATGCCGCTTCTTCGAGATGCTGGGGAAAATCGACATCGACCTCGACGAAGACGAATCGATCGATCCTTACTGGATCGGCAGCTCGCATGAGATCATCAGGAAGCGCCTGGCGGTTGAGCGAGGGTGCATTGCGCGTCCAGGAATAGTCGAGATTCTTCGGATTGAGCAAATGCACGTGGCTGTCGATGATCGGAAATTCAGGCACGGCACTCCTCCCTCGCAGGTGATCACTTGCCCAGGCCCATGGACATGGCGAAACGGCGAAGTGGATCGAAATAGGCAAGCGCCGTCAAGCCCGCCGCGCGTCCAGCCTCCATCGGCAGATATCCCGACAGAAGCGACCGGTTCATCAGGTCGATGACGGCCTGGCGTGGCCGCACATCGAGCTTGCGCCGCCGATCATAATCGCCAAGCACCTTGGCTGAGCCGAAATCCTCGCCATTGCCGCGCGCGGCGGAGATCAGAGCAACGGCATCCTCAGCATCGCGCAGCGACATGTTCAATCCTTGCGCCCCGATCGGCGGCACGACATGAGCGGTCTCGCCGATGAGCATCAGGCGATCTCTGGCAAAAGTCTCGGCGCGCGCACCCGACATGGGAAAGGACTGGCGCGGGCCGATATCGCTGACGAGGCCAAGCTCACCGTGGCTCAAGGCCTGGATCTCCGCTGCGAGTGCGCGGTCGTCGAATTCCATGAGTTCGAGGGCGCGCGCCGGTTTCTCCATCCACACCAGCGAGGAACGCCGGCCCGGCAAGGGCACGGTGGTGAAAGGGCCTGCCGGTTTGTGATATTCGCTCGAGACATCGCGATGCGGCTGCGAATGAGCGAAGCTCACGGCGATCGCCATCTGGTCGTAAGACCAGGATATCATGGCGATGCCGACGGCGCGGCGCAGAACTGAATTGCGGCCGTCGGCGGCCACGGCCAGCTTTGTTGGAAGAGTCCTGCCGCCGCTCAAGGAGAGCGTGGCTTTCTCCCTATCCCCGGCAAAGCCCAAAACACTGTCGGCGTGGAAAATCACGCCCAGATCACGGGCCCGGGCTTCGAGCGCCGGCTTGAGCCGGGCCAGCGGGATGTTCCAGCCGAAAGCAGCGAGACCGAGTTCGGAAGCCGAGAAAACGAGCTCGGGAGCCGAGAGCAGGGCGCCGGTGTCATCGACCAGGCGCAATTTGCGCAAAGGCGCTGCCCATTCCTGCACCATTGCCGGCCAGATGCCACACTCTTCCAGCACCGCGAGCGAGGGCATCATCAAGGCGATAGTGCGGGGATCGGGCCGGTCTGTCTGCGGCCCGGTGATCATGGCGGTCGCGAAACCGTGTCTCGCGGCAAGGCAGGCGGCGACCAATCCGGCAGGACCTGAGCCGGCAATGATTACATCGAAATCGGCAGTGGACATCAAGTCACAATGCGATCTGGCTCAAAGGGCTTCAAGAGCGAGCGGTGTCGCGGTAGCGTCATCCGATGGAACTGATCCTGAGACACTCGACAGACCGGCCGCGCCTCTTCATGGCCCTTTGCCTTGCCGTCATTCTGTCGGTGTCAGGCCTCACCTTGTGGATTTCGGCGGGCGCATCGCTCGAAGGGCTGATCAGCGCTCTCTGCGGGCCCACGGCCAATGCCGGACCGGTACCACTCCTCGCCATGTGGATGGCGATGACGCTCGCCATGATGATCCCGAGTGCCACTCCGATGATCGCGACCTATCTCGATATCGCCGAAGCGGCCGCGGCCAAGCGCATGGCGATCGTGTCGCCTCTGGTGCTGGCGGCGGGCTTTGGCGCGGTGTGGTTCATATTTGCGTTTGCCGCGGCACTCGCCCAGTGGATGGTGCTCGAGTCGGGCCATGCCGGCGTCTTCCAGGGCCGTTTCGCCGGTGTCGGCCTCATCGCGGCAGGTGCCTACCAGTTCACCCCTCTCAAACATGCCTGTCTCAGCAAGTGTCGGATGCCGATGCCCTATTTCCTGGCGCATTGGACGGACCGGCCGATAGGCGTGTTCCACATGGGGTTGGGACAGGGCCTGAACTGCTTCGGCTGCTGCTGGGCGCTGATGAGCCTGAGTTTTGTCGCAGGCTTGATGAATCTGGTCTGGATGGGCTTTCTGGGCGTAGTGATGGTGCTCGAAAAGACCCTGCCGCAACCCAAGGCGCTGTCTTATGGATTGGGCCTCGGCCTGATCGGCGCCGGCGTATATTTGATTGTTGTCTAGGAGATCTCGATGACGCGTGAGCCGTGGCATATCAAGGGTGAACTGGTGCTGTCGTGCAATTGCACGGTGTTCTGTCCCTGCGTGCTATCGCTCGGAAAACATCCGCCTACGGAAGGATATTGCCAGACCTGGGGCGGGGTGCGGATCGATGATGGTAAATTCGGCGACGTCAAGCTGTCGGGCATCGCTCTCGGGCTCATCATCGAGATTCCAGGCCAGATGAGCCGCGGCAATTGGAGTGCCGGGGTCTATATCGACAACGCATCTTTTGTCCATCCTGGTCGGCCGGTTCCTCGGCGTGTGGCAGGAAGACGTGCGCTACGAGACTGATGGCGATGTGCGGCGCTTCACCATCCCCAAGATCATCGATGGTGAGATCGCGCCTATTGCCGGCAGCAAGCCGGGTCAGCCCACCACGATCGAAAACAGCCAATATTGGATCGGGCCGCAGATCATCGTGGCGCAGGCGCTGAAGAGCCGGTTCCGCGGCCATGGCCGCAATTGGGACTTCAAGGGCCGCTCGGCCGAGATCTGCGCGCTCGACTGGAAGGGGCCTTAATTAGCTTGGCTTCAGCACTGTCGCCTGCATCGAAGGGCGGGCCGAGAATGCCTCATGGAAGGCCTTAAGCTTCGGCCGGTCCTTGCGCCATTGCCAGTCCGGGATGCGGAAATCGAGATAGGAGAGGGCAACCGCGACCGCAATGGACCCGGCGCTGATTTCGGCCAGATCCCTGCTCCAGGCGTTCTCCAGGTCGTCAAATTCAGCCTTGACCCGCAGGTCGTGGCGGTCCAGCCATTCGCGCCATTGCAAACCCTGCGGGCGAACCACCGTCTCATAGCGAAAGGCGACGCCGGCTTCGGCGATGGCCTGGCCCAGCGCTTCAAGAGTAAGCACGCGGAAGCGCTTCACGCCGTCATCGGGGATGAGCGTCTTGTTGCCCGACACGTGACAGAGATATTCCATGATGACGCGTGAATCATAGATCGGATGATTGTTCGGCATTGACGCTGGTCGGGTTGACGCGGGCTTCGACATGCCGGACCTTCGTGCCTAAACCCACCTCGTGGGCGGTGACGAGGCACATGCGGAAAAAAGGGGAAATCAGATCGCCGTGGAGTTGCATCATGGCATCTTACAGTGAGGTCGGCGCCCGTGTTAAGAGGGCGCGCGGTTTTTTGCAAGGAAATGGAAATGGTGTCAGCGCCGGTGGATAAGCGTTCCGATCCGACGATCGTCAAGCTGAGGGAGATATTGGCTCTCATTGACAGGGGCGATCTTGTCACGGCGGAAGCGGCGGCAAGCAAGATCCAGGAGAGCCAGCCGCAGCATGCCGATGCCAACAATGTGCTCGGAATCGTGCTGGTCGGGCGGAAAAACCCGGCAGCCGCGTCCAGATATTTCGAATTCGCGGTCAAGAAGGAGCCACAGAATGCGATCTATCTCAATAATCTCGGCTGCGCCTATCTTGATCTCGGGCTGATTGAGCTGGCGCATGCGCCGCTCAGCAAGGCGCTGTCGATCAATCCCAAATTGACAAAGACGCTATGGCTGCTCGGCGAATTCTACCGTTTTGCCGGCAAGCCCGAGCTTGCCTTGCCCTATCACGAGAAGGCCTGCCGCAACGAGCCGCAGAATGCCGATTACAAATCGGCGCTCGGCAAGACTCTCGAACTTCCTCGCTCTCAGCCGTCATCCTGAAATCGGCAACCAGGCGCTCTACAGGCTCGCCGTCAATGACAGACATGAATTGTCATCGCCCCTCCTCGCCGAGATCGAAGGCAGGCTCAAAGGGGCACTGCCGCGCAGAGCTCTTAATGCACTCCATAATGGCGCCGGCAAGATCCGCGAGCAGAATGGCGATTATTCCGGCGCTTTCGCCCATTTCGAAGAGGCCAATGCAGCGGATGCGGCCCGCTTCGACATCGCGCGCTATCGGACCTGGGTCGATGCCCTAATGGGCGCTTTCAGCCCTGAGTTCTTCGCTAGGCGCCGGGTCATCGGAAGCAACAGCGATATTCCGGTCTTTGTCGTCGGCATGCCGCGCTCGGGCACGACGCTTGCCGAACAGATCATCGCCCACCATCGCGAAGCGGCGGGTGCAGGCGAACTCGACCGTATCTGGAAGATCGGCCGCGCGATGCGCTACCATGATGATGTGGGGAAGTTCATCGCGGCAATAGACGCCAAGTCCCCTGTGGAACTGGCCGCGCTCGGCGATAAATATGTCAATCTGCTGAAATTCATTGGCGGCGGCCAGGCGCGCCGCATCGTCGACAAGCTGCCGCATAATTTCGAGATGCTGGGGCTGATCGCGCTCTTGTTCCCCTATGCGCGGATTGTGCATATGCGGCGCAACGCCATCGACACCTGCCTTTCCTGCTTTCAGAACCGGCTCAATGAGATGCACGGCTACAGCCGCAATCTCGAAACGCTCGGTCTCTATTATCGCGAATATTCACGGCTCATGGATCATTGGCGGCGCGTTTTGCCGATCAAGTTCATCGATGTCGATTATGAGGCGCTCACGGCGGATTCGGAGACCGAGGCGCGCCGGCTCGTCGCCTTCCTTGACCTCGCCTGGGATCCGGCCTGCCTCAGTTTCCATGAATCGACTTCGGCAGTCAGGACCTTCAGCCGCAATCAGATCCGCAATCCGATCTATCAGAGTTCGGTCGGCCGCTGGAAGCGCTATGAGAAGCAGCTCCAGCCGCTGATCAGGGCATTGGGTGATCTCGAGAAATAAAAAGCCCGACGGATGCGTCGGGCTTCAGAGTTGGCGGTCCAGGGAGATTTATTTCGCACCTGGCTGCGGAACGAGCCTCAGATAGGGTTTGAGCGTCTTCCAGCCGCCGGGGAATTTTTCCTTGGCGGCTTCATCGGACACTGAAGCAAGGATGATGACATCCTCGCCCTGCTTCCAGTTGGCCGGGGTGGCGACTGATTTCGTCGCGGTGAGCTGCAAAGAGTCGATGACACGCAGGACTTCATCGAAATTGCGTCCGGTGCTCATCGGATAGGTGATGATGAGCTTGATCTTCTTATCGGGGCCGATGATGAAGACATTGCGCACGGTCGCGTTGTCGGCTGCCGTCCGGCCCTTGGCACCGCCGCTCACATTGGGATGGATCATGCCATAAAGTTTGGCCACCGCGAGATCGGAATCGCCGATCATCGGATAGTTCACGGCAGCGCCAGTCACTTCCTTGATGTCTTCCTTCCAGCGCTTGTGGTCCTCGACGGAATCGACCGATATACCGAGAAGCTTGGTGTTGCGCTTGTCGAATTCATGCTTCATGCGCGCCATGGCGCCGAGCTCGGTCGTGCAGACGGGTGTGAAATCTTTTGGATGCGAGAAGAAAACTACCCAGGAATTGTTGATATAATCGTGGAATTTGATGCGCCCTTCGGTGCTATCAGCCTCGAAATCAGGCGCGACATCGCCAAGTTGAAGTGCCATTACGACCTCCTTTTGTGTTATTTTGGTCTTTATAGCCGGATGACTGTTCGGAATAAAGAACAATGTGGATTCTGCACGATCAAGATAAGACGGGTTTCCTCATTGTGCAAATCAGTTCAGTTTGGGGGGAGAAAGAGGATTCCTCATGCGCTTCATCCTGGCTATTCCGCTCATTGCCGTCGTCATGGTCATCTACACGGCGCTTGCCATAGATCCCAATTTCTCGGCTGGCTCGGCCTTCACCGACATGGTGCTGCCGTCGCAAGCCGATTTGTTCCTGACGTTCGGCGATATCTTCGTGATCCTGGGCCTCGTGGCACTGTTCTTCGAGATCATCAAGGCGGCAAGGCTCGGCCCCGGCACCATCGTCGATCATATGCTGTCGACTGCCGTCTTCATCATTGGCCTGATCGTGTTCCTGCTCGTCCCCGCTTTCGGTACATCCGCCTTCCTGCTTCTCGTCATCATGACGCTCATTGATGTGGTGGCGGGCTATACGGTTTCGATCTTCGCGGCGCGCCGGGACTTTTCGGTGACTCGCGACGGGATGTAAGCATGGCATTCGACCGGCGGCTCGCCCGGGAAATCGGCTTGACCCCTGAGGAGACGGCGATCTTCGCCAGGCTTGCGGCGCCCGAGCAGATCCAGGATTTCATCACCGACATGGCGAGCAACAGCGAGCCTGACGGGGACACCTGCTATTCCGTGCGCGTGGCACTGCACAAGAATTGCTGCCATTGCATCGAGGGGGCCTTCATCGCTGCCTGCGCACTGATGCTGCATGGCGCGCCGGCGCTGCTGATGGATTTCCAGGCCAAGGGTGACGACGATCATGTACTGGCCCTGTTCAAACGCGGGCGCCACTGGGGAGCGATCTCCAAGAGCAACTCGATCTGGCTGCGCTGGCGCGACCCGGTCTATCGTTCACCGCGCGAGCTCGCGATGTCGTATTTCCACGAATATATACTGGGTCCGAAGAAGAGCCTGAGACGGGTGTCGAAGCCCTTCGATGTCGGCGCTTATCGGGCGGAAGACTGGATCACCTCGGAAGAGGATTGCTGGAACATGGCAGGCGAGCTCGACCGCGCACCGCATATCACGCTCGTCACTGCCGCCCAGGCACGCCGTCTCAAACTGCGCGACCGGTTCGAGACCTATGCCGATACGATCAAGGAATATGAAGGAGATGGAAAGCGGAAGGATTTTAGCTGATTTTAGCCCGGCTTGATTGATATCAATCTTGGTGATATCATTTTGATATCTGTGGAGTGAACTATGGGACAGATCATTGTCCGCAAGGTAGATGACGATGTGCTGAAGCGGATCAAAGCCAGAGCCAAAGCCAATGGCCGTTCGGCAGAAGCTGAAGTGCGCGAAATATTGAGTGAGGCTGTGGCGCCTCATCAAGGAAAGCGAAGATCGCTTAGCTCTTTTATAGGATCTGTACGAAGCAATCGCTCGCAGGCGGAGGTCGATGCCTATGTGCGCAGACTTCGAGACGAATGGGACGACTAGATCCTGCGCTACTATCTCGATACCAATGTGATCATCTCAGCTGCAGAGAAGACGGAAATCTTTGGACCAAAGCAAGCTCTATTCTTTGCTCATATCGACGAGCGCCGGATCGAGGCAGTAACGAGCGAGATTACTTTAGCCGAATGTCTCGTGAAGCCATTTGCAGATAGGGATATTTTTGCGGTCGAAACCTACAATTCCTTCCTCAGCCAGGAGTCTGGTTTTCCTGTCATTCCCATCTCGCGACAAATCCTATTGTCGGCTGCACAGTTGCGTGCCGAAAATGGGTTAAAGCTGCCTGATGCCATACATGTGGCAACAGCCAAATGGGCCGGCTGCAGCGCCTTTGTCACCAATGATCGGCGGATCAAGGAAGGCGATGGCATGCGAGTTGTCTTATGGAATCGGTTGAGCGAAGCCGACTTCACGCCTTGATCCGCTCACCCTTCGGATCATAGAAGCTCTGAAGCTGCACATTGGCCGCATAACGCTTGCCTAGCGAGGCATTGATGCGGTGGCCCCAGGCGCCCGATGTCGTTGAGCCGACGATGACGCCGTCGCGGTAGATCGGCTCCTCGTGATACATCATCGGCGCCTTGTCGCTGCCATCGGCAAGCGCCAGGCACACCATGCGCTTCGGCTGCGTCTGGCGTGCGCGCTGCCTGGCGAGCGCCTTCTTGCCGATGAAGCCGCCTTTCTTGTTCCAGGCCACGGCGAAGCCGAGGCCCGCTTCGACCGGCGTATCCTCATCGGAAATGTCATGACCCCAATGGCGATAGGCCTTCTCGACCCGGCAATTGTTCATCGTATGCATGCCGGCGAGGGTAAGGCCGAAATCCGCACCCGCCTCGAGAATGCGTTCGAACACATGGGCCGCAAATTCGGTCGGGATATAGAGCTCCCAGCCCAGTTCGCCGACATAGGTGATGCGGCTCGCTCTGACCCTGGCATAGCCGATCTCCATCTCCTTCGATGTTCCAAAGGGAAAGGCTTCGTTGGAGAGATCCATGCCAGAGAGCTTCTGCAAGAGCGGCCGGCTATGGGGGCCCATCAATGCGAACATCGGCAGGCCCGAAGTGATATCCGTCGCGATGCAATGCGCATCATCCGGCGTATTCGCCGCGAGCCAGGCGAAATCGCGAGTCTGCGGCACCGAACCCGTGACGACCATGAATTTGTCGGCGGCGAGGCGGGTGATGGTGAGATCGGCCTCGATGCCCCCCCGCTCATTGCGCCATTGCGTATAGACGATGCGGTCCTGATCAACATCGATGTCATTGGCCGAGATCTTGTTCAGCACCTTCACCGCGTCCTTGCCCTGGACGAGATATTTGGAAAAACTCGACTGGTCGAAGAAGGCGACCTTGGACTGGAGCGCCTTCGCTTCCACATCGGCATAGGCCCACCAGTTCTGCCGGCCGTAGGCGTATTCATATTTGGGCTCGACGCCCCGCGGCGCATGCCAATTGGGCCGTTCCCAGCCATTGACCTCGCCCATGCAGGCGCCCAACGCGAGCAGTTTGTCGTGGATGGCGGAACGCCTGGCGCCGCGCGCCGTCTCGACCTGGCGATAGGGCCAATGCATAGCATAGAGAAGCCCCAAGCTCTCGACTGTGCGGTCATGCACATATTGGCGCACCGATTGGAAAGGATGGATGCGGCGGATATCGACGCCGTTCACATCCATCGGCGGGTGGCCGTTCTTGATCCATTGCGAAAGGACGAGACCGGCACCGCCCGATGACTGAATGCCGATCGAGTTGAAGCCTGTCGCGACATAGAGATCCTTCACTTCAGGTGCTTCGCCCAGATAATAGCGATCGTCGGGTGTAAAGCTCTCAGGCCCGTTGAAGAAGAGGGCGATGCCCGCGGTCTCCAGCATCGGCAGGCGTTTGACGGCATCATCGAGGATGGGCTCGAAGTGATCCATGTCCTCAGGCAGCGTTTCGAAGGCGTGATCGTCGGGGATACCCTCGCTGCCCCAGGGCTTGGCGATAGGCTCGAAGGCGCCGATGAGAAGTTTGCCGGCATCCTCCTTGTAATAGGTGCATTCATCGGGCACCCGCACCACCGGCATATTGCGCGGCAACTCATCG
>VAZZ01000246.1 GCA_005884715.1 Alphaproteobacteria bacterium
TGCCGAATTCATAGAAGTTATTGTAGTTGATATTATATTTCTCATCGGTGATGGCGCGCCCGGCATCCTTAAATGCGGGATTGAGGGGCGCTGGATATAGCCCCTGGGATGGATCACCTTCAGCAAAAGCGCGACCTGAAAAGCCTGTCATGGCCGCCCCGGCAAAGCCGGCCAGAACCATCCGGCGGTTCAGGAACACCGCCTCGGGTGTCACTTTGTTTTCGGGGATTTCCCATCCGAACCTACGCTTTATCAGCATCTTGGTGTCCTCAGATTTTGTCGAAGGCTAGCTCCTGCCCTCGGTCCCGGCAAATCACGCTCCCGAGAACGAATGGACCAGACGGCCGTCTATCCCACTGATACGATGTCCGGGCGTCCCGCGTTACACAGAATTTTCTGAAAGTTTTCGGGGAACCCGTCACAATCAGGCATGATGCTGGAATTGGCGCGCCTGCCCCTCTTTCGATTGCAGCAATCCGGGTCGGCACCCTCGTTATCGAGGATGGACGAGCTGTGTACACCCAGTATGTCGCAGCCGAGGCCGACATCGATGTCCTGCTTCAAGGTCGAGCCGCAGCGAAGACCGCGTCGCTAAAATGGCAATTCGACAGCAGACAGGAAGCCGGCAGCCCTGTCGCAATTTCGAAACATCTGTTACGAAATATTCGACGAGGTCACTCCGGGATTATGACCGGCGCGAGAGCGCCTTCATGGCAAAGTCGAGCCGCTGAATGGTGCGCAGCAGATAGCCGCGATCGATCGGGAAGGCTTTCCGACACTCCGTGCACCGTGTGGTGAAATGCGTCATGGCCCACGGCATCGACTTGGTCGTGGTACTTTCGCAATGCGGGCAAGTGATAGAAATGCTGTCTGAATCTGCCATCGGGAGAGCCCTTGTCCCGTTCTGATTGAAGCTATCGCTGTTAGTTCAACTTGCGCCGATCGTCAATTGCACTTCGGCGCCGCCGTTTGGAACGTCACAGGTTCTCTCTCGCAGCACGCGAAGTCCTATGCAAAATCGCTCCTGCGGCCCTCTATGGCGGCGTAGAACTCCTTCAGGCGGGGAGCTATCCGTTCGCTGAGAACAACACATTTGCCGATCGCATCGACGATGCGGTCATCACGCTTGGCGGCCAGGTCCTTGAGCAGCCCGTCATGCAGCGAACGCAATTCGGCGAAATCCGGAGACTGGGCCAAGGTCTCATCGCCGGCCACGGCCCATATTTGCATCTGGCTGGAACGGCCTGCCATCGCCACACGACCTGCCGGAAGCACCGCGAGCTTTTGTGTCGCGGTGGCAAGTTCGCCGGCGATTACGCCGCGATATTGACGGTCTCGCCGACAGCCGAATAGTCAAAGCGGGTCTGTGATCCCATATTGCCGACGCAGGCCGGGCCGGTGCACATGCCCACGCCGCAGCGTAATGGCCATTGGCCGCGCTCCTTCAAAATCTTGCCGATCGTCTCGTCGGCGTTCAATTCGGCAGTCTGATGGCGGATGCCGAGAGCAGCGAGCGCGGCATAATACTGGTGATTGTCCTTCGACAGTGGCGCGTTCCAGAAGGCCATGATCGAATCGCCGATGAATTTATCGATCGTGCCGCCTTGCGCGATGATCGAGTTGCTCCACCGATCGAGCAGTGTATTGATGAGCGGCACGAGGTTTTCCGGTGGCAGCTTCTCGCTGAGCGTCGTGAAGCCGCGGATATCGACGAACAGCACGGTTATGTTCTTGACCTCGCCGCCAAGCTTGAGGGAATCGGGATGGCTTTCGATCTCATGCAGGACATCGGGAGATACGAAGTGGCCGAAAGCGTTTCGGAGCATGCGCCGGTCGCTGTCGGTCACGAGCAGGCGGAAGGCTACGGTCGCCAGGAAAGTGAGGATGATCCCCAATATGGGAAAAGTGGAATCGATCAGGACACCCAGGGAGCGGAAGGCATAGGCGGAGGCAAAGGTCAGGATTGCAAGCGCGGGGCGATGAGCAGGAGGCCAAGTATGAAAAAGGCCAGGAGCTCGGCGCCGCCCACCCATTGCGGACGGATGAGATAATCGCCGCTCAGCACCTGCTCGACGACTTGAGCATGAACGAGGACGCCGGGAACAGTCTCGCCTAGGCTCGTCGTGCGCACGTCGAGAAGGCCAGCGGCGGATGTGCCAATGAAAACGATGCTGCCGTTGATAAGGGGCGCCAGCGCTTCGCGCTCCGTTCCTGAAATGACACGATAAGCTGAAACATAAGTGTCGGGCGAGTTTGGCCGGTACCGAAGCGTGAAGCCGGAATCTTCCGCCACTGGTATCTCAAAATCGCCGACGCGGATGCTGTCGATGGCATTTTCGCTATTTTCTGAAGCATTGACGACAAACGTACTTGCTCCTTGGACGACACGCAGAGCCTCAAGCGCCAGGGAGGGATAGAATCCGGTTCCATCGGTCCACAGCATGGGCACCCGCCGGGCAATGCCTTGCTCGCGGGCCAGATCCAAATTTATGCCACCGAAGCCGGCGGCCACGCTCTCAAGTTTCTCGAGATTGGCGGCAACGCTCTGGATCAGCGGTGGGGCCTTGCTGGCATCGAGGCCCGTCTGCGCGAATCCTGCTGTCCGTGGCGGCACCTTGCGTTCATTGCCCGGAGCATTGGAAAAGGCAAGGACTACCGGGCGGCCTTTTATCGCCTCGGCGAATATCTCGTCATTATCCGGGAACGACGCGGCGATCTCTTGCCGCGCCGTTGGGCTCAACCTCGAAACCAGATCGGGATCGCCGGCGATTCGGCTTGGCGACAAACGGTCGGGTTCGGGGAATACAATATCGAATGCGATGACCGCCGCACCCATTGTGCTGAGTTCGGTGACGAGCTGTCCCAGCTTTTGGCGCGACCATGGCCATTGGCCGAGCTTGGCCAGCGAGGCCTCGTCGATATCAACGATGCGGACCGGCAAATCCTGCTTTTCGCGCGGCCATATCCGCTGCAGCTGATCAAAACCGGCATTGCGCAGATATTGCAAGAGGGGCGGATCATAGCCGCGCAAGAACATCAGGCTGATGAGAACGGCAACGCCGGTCGCGACACCTGTCCATGACTTACGCGTCCCGGTTCGTGTCACAATCGATACCTGCCAGTAAGACTAGCTTCGCACGCCGCGTTTGCCCTATCCCCCGTACCCCCCCTCATCGCCACCATTATCTCTCGGGCCATGGTTTTCAGGCGCCGCTCCGTGTCCGCCTTGCGAGCCGCCACCGAAGAAGTTCTGGTATAAGGTCGCGACCGATCGGCAGGATGAGGTATCGACCCGGAAGGGCTTCGCCAGTGCGCTCTGGTTAAGGATATAGGGCAGGCTCCGGACCGCCTGGCCCTTCGCCCTGCCGGCCAATTCGGCCACATGGTTATTGGCCGCCCGGCCCACGCCGCAGTGGTCATCAATCGATTCGCACTTGCCATAGGCGCACATATTGACCCGGCCCACATGCACCGCCACGAGCGTCGCTCGTCCGGAAGTGAAGTCGAAGGCCGTGCCTCGGATGCCGATGGTCGCATTGGTGGTCTTGATGTCATAGGCATTCTTGGCGCTGTGGCCGCTGATGAAGCGGAAAGTACCCCTGAGTGCGGCGACCGAAAACTTTCCGGCCCTGTTGCCGCCGCGCAAGAGGAAGCGGTCGACGACGAGGGTCGAATTCGGGCCGACCACCAGTTTCGTCTCGTCCACGAAGACGATCTGGACATTGCCGCCGCCGGTAACGATCTTGTCATCTTCATAGACAGCACTTCCCGCATCGAGATTGCGGTTGCCGCCGGGGCCTGAGGCCGACGGCGATCCTGATTTGCTGTAGACTTTCCCGATCGGGGTGGCAGCTTGGATAGGCGTCGTAAGGGCAACAAGGCAAATAATTCCCGCCCCTGCAAGTCGTGCAGTAAAAGCCATTCTGTGATTCCTGAGCTAAGCACTCCCTCTCAAGGACATTTTGCTCTATCGGTAGGTAAATCGCAAGACGCTCTCTCCTTGAGGAAATAGCATTCACGTGACCAGCTTATCCTACACCCGAGAATCGCCAATGGGTGTTCTACCGCGACGCAGCAAAGATTGAATGTCTTGGAATAATCGCCAAGAAATTCACGCGAGAAGTCGGATTTGCCAGAAATATATAGACTAAGCGAGCTTCTCCGGTCGCGGCGGATAGCGTAGCGGAGGGAATGCCTCGATATGGCAACGGTGCAGGAGATGATGCAGGAGCCGGTATTGGTGCTGGCCCCGGAAAACACGGTTGAACAAGCCATCGCGGCCATTCGCGCCATTCCGCGCGAACGTCAATATACCTATCCGATGGTAGCCGACAAGAAAGGCCGGCTGGTTGGCCTGGTTGTGATGCGCGATCTCATCCTGGCGGATGCCAAAGCCAAGATCTCGAGCGTCATGATGACAAAAATCTTTTCGCTGCAGCAGGGCCTTGGCGTCCACGACGCCCTGAAATGCATCAAAGGCATGGAGATACCGGAATATCCGATCATTGCACGGAACGGCAAATTGCGCGGCGTGGTGCGCGCCGCCAGGCTCCATGAAATCGAAGAAGCTCGTCTGACCGCCACGCCCGGCCGAATGGTCGGTGTCGCCGAAGGCGAGACCGTGGCGACGCCTTTCCTGGCGTCGGTCAAATCCCGGTTGCCCTGGTTGATGATCAATCTCGTCACCGCCTTTGCCGCGGGCCTGGTGGTTGGCAACTTCCAGGACACGATCGACCGCGTCGTGCTGCTGGCCGCCTTCCTCCCTGTCCTCGCCGGTCAGTCCGGCAATACCGGCGCCCAGGCGCTGGCCATCACCTTACGCACCCTGGAGCGCACAGGCGGGACCGACTTCTATTCCGCTGCGTTGTGGAAAGAGATACGCCTCGGCATCGTGCACGGTATCATCACTGGCATCCTCGTTGGGGCGGTGATCTATATCGTCGCCATGATGCAGGGAGACAAAGGACCGGAATTTCTGGCGCTGATCGTCTTCTTTGCGACAATCCTTTCCGTTCTTGTCAGTGGGTTGTGCGGCGCATCCGTTCCGGTCGTGCTCAAACGGTGCGGCGCTGATCCCGCCACCGCATCGAGCATCATCCTCACCACGGCGACCGATATCGTCAGCATGGGCTCCATGCTGACGCTGGCCACCATGCTGATCGCCTATCTGACCTGATCGTCGATGCGCTTCACGCAGCGAGCGTCGCCTTGCGATTGGTCACCACCTGATCCGCAAGCCGGCCAGTTAGTTCGGCCATATGGTCTTGCTTGAAGACGAAGGTCCCGACGCCCGCGGTCGCCGATCTAAGCTCGATGATGAGCGATCCGATCTCGCTCTCCGGCATATGCGCCTTGACCGTGTCCCAGCCCGGCCAGCCTTCGCGTCCGTCGAAACCCAATAGCTGGCCCCTATGACCGGAGACGATTTGATTGACCCGCGATGTGGCATCGCTCGGTACATGCACTTCGACGGCGACGATAGGTTCGAGCAGTACCGGCGAACATTGCGGCATGCCGTCGCTCATGGCAATGCGGGCTGCCGTCTTGAATGCCATCTCTGAGGAATCGACATCGTGATCAGTCACGCACGCCGGTTTCGACTGCCGGGATATACTGCTTCGGCACGACGCCGCCGGTGATTGTGTCGGTAAAGGCGAAGCCGCTGCCGCGTGGCAATGGTTTGATCTCCACGACGATATCGCCGAACTGGCCATGCCCGCCGGACTGCTTCTTGTGACGGCCGCGGACCTGCACCGACTTGCGGATCGTCTCGCGATAGTCGATCCGCCGCGGCCGCGCATGGGCCTGGATGCCGAACTTGCCCATAAGCCTCTCGAGCGCCACGCGCAGATGCATTTCGCCCTGGCCCCACAGGACCATTTCATGCGTGCTCTGGTTCTGTTCAAGCGACAGCGAAGGATCTTCCTCGATGAGCTTGGTTACGGCACTGGTGAGCTTCACTTCATCCTTGCGGTCGGCGACCGAGATGGCAAGCCCATAGACGCCGGGCGACACATCGAGTTTGATCAGTTGCTTCGTGGTGCCCTTGACAGTCGAGATCGTCTCACCCGTTGCCATATTGTCGAGCTTGCCGAGCGCCACCGTCTCGCCAGCCTCGGCCCTGGCGATCTTTTGGGGCGTCGATCCCATCAGCGTGAACAGGCCGGCGACACGGGCGTCCTGGCCCTTGCCGCCATAGACCGTGGCGCTGTCGGGAATCGTCCCGGAAAGAACCCGCGAAAGCGACAGCTTGCCGCCATGAGCGGTATGGAAGGTCTTGAGGATCTGCAGGACGGCGCCGCCATTTGCATTGGCGAGGCCAAGCCGCTTCGCGGTAGCCGTAACATTCGGGGCCTCGTGGCGCAGCGCCTTCATCAGCCGCAATATGCCGTTGCCGTTCTCGGCCGAACCGAACAGGACCGGCGTGATCAGCCCTTCCGACAGCTCACGCGTCAGGTCGTTGAAAACACGGTCGCGCGGCGGCTCGATATCCGAAAGCAGCTGCTCCATCAATGCGTCATCGTAATCGGCGAGTTTCTCGAGCATCGCGAAGCGAGCTTCCTTCTCGCGGTCGAGCAAGTCGGACGGCATGTCGACGACTTCGCTCGGCCCGTTCTCGCGATAGACGAAGGCCCGTTCGAGGGCGAGATCGACAAAGCCCCGCACGATGTCATCCTTCCAGATTGGGATCTGGCGCAGAAGCAGCGGCGTGGCACTTGCCGGCTGCAGGTAGCTCAAAACGTCGCGCAACCGGCTGTCGGTACGGTCGATCTTGTTGATGAAGATGAAGCGGGGGATATTGATGTCGTCGAGCTGCTTGAGGATCAGCTGGAAAGCGGGAACCTTCTTGTCGTCGGGTTCGCAGACGACGACGGCGGCATCGCATCCCATGAGGGCGGCGCGCGCCTCCTGGCCGAATTCGATCGAGCCGGGGCAATCGACAAAGGTGAAGGTCTCACCCATGAACTGGACGGTGGCTGCGTTGAGTTCGACACTCATGCCATGCGCCCGGGCTTCCGGCGCCGCATCGCCGACCGTCGTCTTTTCGGCAATCTTGCCCTGGCGCGGAATGGCCCCGAGGCGGAACAGGATGGCTTCGAGAAGGGTGGTTTTGCCGCTCAGATAGGGTCCCACGAGTGCGATGCACCGCGGACCCTGACGTTCTCTGCCGTTTGTGCTGCTCATTTGGGACCTCCCTATGACTGCTCCAATGCCGTCGCAGGACCGCCCGTCTTGTGAGGAAACCCCGTCGGGGCGGCTCCTCAGCCCCTATGCTCGCGCCGATTTGCGATTGTGACAAGGGGCAATTGCGGACTGCCGTGCCATCCTGGGGGCCATGACCGACCATGATGAGAAGTTGCGCGCCTTTTTCGACGGTCCGCCCCGGGGTTGGCTTAGCCCCCAAGGATCCGCATGATACCCTTGGTAATTTCGTCGACCGGATCAATCCGCAGATAGGGAGCATTTTCAAGGGACAAATCACGAGCCGCCTTCTGCATGGCCTCACTCTCAACGGCGTTTCTGATCGCGCTCGCAAGCTCGGGCGCCTCGAACCTGCTCCAGCTCAGAACCATTCCCGCTTCACGAGCCGTGATCGCCCTGGCAATGAGGGTCTTCTCAAGATCAGTTTTGATCATGACCTGCGGTACGCCCGCCGCGATGCCCGCCATCGCCATGCCGCAGCTGCCGAGATGCACAAGGACACCGCAGTTCGACAGCTCGGCAGGCAGATGTGCAAGACCGCCAGGCGCTCTGATTTTGGCAGCAGCCAGCTGTTTGACCGTCCGCCGCAAGGGAGTGGAAAAAATCGCCTTGCCTGGCAGCCCGGCGCGGACAAGTCCCTCGATGAGCCGCGCATCGGTCTGATGCTGTTCATGAAAATAGACGAATATCGTTTGGGACGGCTGTGTGCGCCGGCCAATAGCTTTTAAATCCGGCGATCCGAGCCATCCATCCTTGCGCTGGTCCCGATATGGGTCGAGGCAGGGGAGGGTCAGCAGGTAGCTCTGGTCGGCTCGATTGATTTGCGGATAGTGCGATATCGGACATTTGTTGAAGCTATGCAAAGCGCTATTGATCCGCTCGACCACTTCACTTTCTTCAAACCGGATGGAAACATCTTCGATCAGAAGCGGAAAAGCCGAGAGCGTTGCGGGCGGCAGGACATAGCCATTGCCAATGTTCACAATTGGTACGCGACCATAATACAGAAGCGAAATGCTTGGCGCATAATCGGCAATGATCAAATCCGGCCGTTCGGCTTCGATGAGCGCATGCCACAGCTGAAAACGCTCGCCGAGGTCATCATAGGGGCCAAGCAGCTGCTGGGCAAGA
>VAZZ01000026.1 GCA_005884715.1 Alphaproteobacteria bacterium
CATCACCGAGATCGCCATCGCCTGCGGCTTCGCCAATGCCAGCCATTTCTCCACCTGCTTCAAGGCCGAGAACGGAATCTCGCCGAGCGAGGAGCGGCGCTAGTCATGTTTGGTCTCGACGTCCGGCGCCGCGTAGCTGCCATCGGGCTGATGCACTTCGGTCCCGATGAGCGCTGGATAGAATACGCATATCAGTCGCAAATCGCCTTTGGTCACCCGCAGGATATGCCGGTCGTTCTTGTCCAGGGCATAAAGCGTTCCCGGGCGAATGGGATAGACATTGCCGCTCGCCACATCCACCACTTCACCTTCGCCGCTGATGCAGTAATTGGCTTCGAGATGGTGCTTGTATTCCAATTCCTGCTCGCTGCCCTCGGACAGGACGGTGTCATGGAAAGAGAAGCCCATGGCGTCGGCTTTCGTCAGCAAGCGCCGGCTTCGCCAGCCATGGCCATGGACATCCTTGGCGCTGCCAAGGATCTGATCGAGCGTGCGAACAATCATTTTTTCACTCTTCTGAACTTGCATGCGGAATGTTGAGTCAGCGGCAAAACGTGGTACATTTTTCCCAATGAGTCGTCGCCATATTCATCGCGGCTTCCTCTTCGGCAAGAAGATCGACCAGCAGTCTCACGCAGGCAACGCCTGCTCGCTCGGCTACGGACTTGGGGAGCCGGACGCATCAGGCTTTGCACTTCGCCTCAACGGAAACGGCGCGGTAGGATAATGCTGCTCGCCAAGCACGCGGAGTTAGCTGCCTTTCCTTCTCCCATGGGAGAAGGATGTCGGTGCCTACGCAATGGCATCCCTCTCCCCTCGGGAGAGGGAAAATCTAGCAATCCAGCGTCGTTTCGCGCTCCCACTGGGTGAGATGGCGGCAATACTGGTTCCACTCATTCGACTTGAGCTTGATATAGGCGTTCGACAGGTCGGGACCGAGCGCATCCAATATATACTTGTCCTTCTCGAAATTGCGGATCGCATCGAGGAGGTTGAGCGGCAGCTTCTTGGCGCCTTTCACCTTGTGGCCTTCGGCATACATATCGATATCGAGGCGTTTGCCCGGATCCATCTTCTCATCGACTCCGTGCAACCCTGCCGCCAGGATCACCGCCATCATGAGGTATGGATTGGCGGCATTATCGGGCAGCCGCAATTCGACCCGGCCTTCATCCGGCACGCGCACCATGTGGGTACGGTTGTTGCCGCCGAAGGTCACTGTATTGGGCGACCAGGTGGCGCCCGATAAGGTGCGCGGCGCATTGATGCGCTTATAGCTGTTCACCGTCGGATTGGTGATGGCGGCGAAGCTCTCGGCATGGTGCATCAGGCCGCCGAGGAAATTGTAGCATAGCGGCGACAGGCCGAGCTCGCCCTTCTTGTCATGGAAGAGATTGGTCTTGCGCCCATTGTCCCACACGGAGATATGCACATGACAGCCATTGCCGGTGAGATTGACGAAGGGTTTCGGCATGAAGGTGGCCCTGAGCCCATGCTTCTCGGCAATCGACTTGACCATGAATTTGAAGAAGCAGAGCTGATCCGCCGTCGTCAGCGCGTCGTTGAAATTCCAGTTGATCTCGAACTGACCATTGGCGTCCTCATGGTCGTTCTGATAGGGAGCCCAGCCGAGATTGATCATGGTGGTGCAGATCTCGGAGATGACATCGAACCGGCGCATCACCGCCGATTGGTCATAGCAGGGCTTCTCCTGCGTATCGCGGGGATCGGAGACCGTTGACCCATCGGCATTGATGAGATGGAATTCGGGCTCGACGCCCGCCATCAGCTTCATGTTCCGCTTTGAGCATTTCTCGAGCAGGCCCTTGAGGACGAGGCGCGGCGCCTGGGCGACGGGCTTGCCTTCCATCCAGGGGTCGCCCGCCACCCAGGCCACTTCCGGCTTCCATGGCAGCTGGATCACCGAATCCGCATCCGGCATCACGAAAATATCCGGATGTGCCGGCGTCATGTCGAGCCAGGTGGCGAAGCCGGCAAAGCCCGCGCCCGATTTCTGCATGCTGGCGACCGCTTCGGCCGGGACGAGCTTGGCGCGCTGCGTCCCGAACAGATCGGTGAAATTGAAGAGGAAGAATTTTACTTTTTTGTCCTTGGCGTATTTAGCCAGATCGCCGGCCATGAAGGTCTCCTGTTTCCAACCCTAGTGTACGATAAGCTTAACTCAACTCCCTATCCTCACCCTGAGGTGCGAGCGCAGCGAGCCTCGAAGGGTGTGCTTCGGCTCTCTTGCTCTATACTGAAGGATGCTTCGAGGGCCGCTTCGCGGCCACCTCAGCATGAGGGTACTGAGAGAGATGGTTCCTTCTTGTTACATACCCTGCGGTTCGCAGATGATTTCTGTTTTGACGGAATTGGCGATGAAGCATTCTTCATGCGCCAGGTGATGGAGGTGATCGAGCTCGACGCGCGAGGGCTGCTTGTCCATGAATTGGATCAGGGGTTTAAGCGTGCAGCGTGTGATGGCGAAGCGGCCCTCTTCGTTCTTCGCCATCAGGCCTTCGGCGTTGTCCTCATAGCGCTGAACGGAGAACCCGCTCTTCGCGGCGTGATAGAGGAAGGTCAGCATGTGGCAGCTCGATATTGCTGCCACCAGCGCTTCCTCGGGATCGACGCCGGCGGGATCGGAAAAGGGAACCCGCACCACATCGGGCGATGAGGAAGCAAGCACCGTCTGCCCACCGTCGAACGACCAGTGATGGGCGCGCGAATACTGGTTCTTGGTGAAATCTTCGGTGTTGCTTTCCCAGAGGATTCGGGCGGTGTGGAGATGAGCCATGGTCTACCTCGTCGCCATGGCGACTGCAGCGCCGCCCATCGCCACCGCGCTGCATTTATTGGCGACCCGCATCGCCCTGGCGCTGCGAATGAATTCACGCGCCCGCCCGGCGAGCAGCACATAGCTCAGGTCGATCGCCGCCAGCACCGCGAACATGGTGACAGTGAGCTCGCCCCATCCGACGAGCGAAACATGGGCGAGATCGATAATGGTCGGGAGCAGCGCCAGATAGAGGACCATGATCTTCGGATTGCCGAGCGTGACAGCAAGGCCGGTGAGTAACAGCCGGAAGGGTGAATCGGCTTTGTGCAACTCATCTTCCTTCACGGTGACCGGCGCCGTCCACATTTTGTAGGCGAGGTAGGCCAGATAGCAGAGGCCCAGATATTTGATGGTGAGGAATGCCCAGTAGAAGGTCTGGGCGACCACCGAGAGGCCGAAGACCGCAAGAGCGAGCCAGATGGCTTCGCCGATCCACATGGCGGCGATGAAGGGAATGACGCCCTGATTGCCGCGCGAGATCACCCGCGCAACAAGGGCGGCGATGCTGGGTCCGGGCGAGCCCGCCGCGAGAGCAAGCGCGCCGGCGAAAATCAGAAGGGAGGAAAGGTCCATGGGTGTCTCCTTTGCCGCCGATCTATAGCGCGACTTCATGGACGAGGGAGAGGGCCACGGGAAAGGTCGCAGAGCAGACCACTTCCTCCTTACCCTCGCCCGCAAACCTCACCAGTTTTCCCCTTCTCCCGCGCGTTAGCGTGGGAGAAGGTGGCCAAAGGCCGGATGAGGGCTCTTTCGTGCAATGGGCATTGATCTCGACGAGCATTCCTCGCTGAAACAAAGGGCCCTCACCCACCCTTCGGGCACCCTCTCCCATTGCTCCGCAACGGGAGAGGGGGAAAGCCTGGAGCAGTCCCGGAGGGGAAGAGGGGATATGTGCGTGAGTTCGCATCAATACCCGCTCTTGCCCGGAATCCAGCTCGTGCCGGCGAGCGGCACTTGCGCCATGGCCGCCGCCTCGACGGTGAGCGCCACCAGGTCTTCCGGCTCCAGATTATGCACATGGTTCTTGCCGCAGGCGCGCGCGATGGTCTGCGCCTCGAGCGTCATCACCTTCAGGTAATTGGCGAGCCTGCGGCCGGCGAGCTTGGGATCGAGACGCTTGGCGAGTTCTGGATCCTGGGTCGTGATGCCGGCCGGATCCCGGCCCTCATTCTGATATTCCTCTTCGAGATGGGGATCATTGTCGCCGAGCGCCACCAGTGCCGCAGTGCCGATCGACACCGCATCGGCGCCGAGCGCCAAAGCCTTCGCCACATCAGCGCCATTGCGGATGCCGCCAGAGACGATGAGCTGCACCTTGCGGTGCATGCCGAGTTCCTGCAGCGCCTGGACCGCCGGGCGGATGCAGGCGAGCGTCGGCTGGCCGACATGCTCGATGAAAACCTCCTGCGTCGCCGCGGTGCCACCCTGCATGCCGTCGACCACGACGACATCGGCGCCCGATTTCACCGCAAGCGCGGTATCGTAATAGGGCCTGGCCCCGCCGACCTTGATATAGATCGGCTTCTCCCAATTGGTGATCTCGCGCAATTCAGCGCTGGTCGATGCCCTTGGGCAGGCAGCGCATCTGCGCCACGCGGTCGGAGATCTTTTGCCCCAACAGCATGCCGCCGCCGCCCGGCTTGGCGCCCTGGCCGACCACCACCTCGATCGCATCGGCCTTGCGCAGGTCGTCCGGGTTCATGCCATAGCGCGACGGCAGATACTGATAGACCAGCGTCTTCGAATGGCCGCGCTCTTCCTGCGTCATACCGCCGTCACCCGTTGTCGTCGACGTGCCGGCGAGCGTCGCGCCATTGCCGAGCGCTTCCTTGGCCTGTGCGGAGAGCGAGCCGAAGCTCATGCCGGCAATGGTGATCGGGATCTTGAGCTCGATCGGTTTCTTGGCGAAGCGGGTGCCGAGCACGACATTGGTGCCGCATTTCTCGCGGTAGCCTTCGAGCGGATAGCGCGAGATGGAAGCGCCGAGGAACAAGAGGTCGTCGAAATGCGGAAGCTTACGCTTAGCCCCGGCGCCGCGGATGTCGTAGATGCCGGTGGTGGCGGCGCGGCGGATTTCCGACAGAGTGTAGTCGTCGAAAGTCGCCGATTTGCGGGGCGTGGTGCGCGGCGTGTTGGGATCCATGATGGCCTCAGTAAGCGTCGGCGTGATCGATGTTGAAATTATAGAGCTTGCGGGCCGAGCCGAAGCGCCGGAACTCCTTCGGATTGGCCTTGATCTCGGCCTTCTCGAGGAGGCGGGAGAGCTTGGCGAGATATAGAGCTTCGCCTCATAGATGGAATCGCCCAAGGCTTCGCCCGCATCTCCGCACACAACGAGATGGCCGCGCTGCGCCATGAAGGCCGACATATGGCCGACCGAGCCGCCGACCACGATATCGATGCCCTTCATCGAGATGCCGCAGCGCGAGGCGGCATCGCCCTTGATGACCAGGAGCCCGCCATTGCCGGTCGCACCCGCCGACTGGCTAGCATTGCCGTCGACGCGCACGATGCCCGACATCATGTTTTCGGCGACACCTGGACCCGCATGGCCATGGATGAGGATTTCGGCATGCTTGTTCATGCCGCCGCAATAGAAGCCGGCATGGCCGCCGATCTCGACCATAATCGGGGCATCGAGACCGCAGGCAATGGCATGCTGGCCCATCGGGTTCTTGATCAGCCAGTGCCGCTCATTGGTGTCTTTCGGCAGCGCATGCAGACGTGAGTTGACGCCCCGCACGCCTTCCTTTTCCAGATCGATTTCGATCATGTGCAACTGCTCATCGGATTTCCTCGCAAGCTCATCACGCGGGGCCATATCAGTGGCCACCCCAATTGTAGATGGTTTGCGGTGCCGGTTACCAGATCTTCGCCTTATCGGCGCCGGGCAGATGCGCGATGGCGCGGAATTCGGTCGCCATCGCCACCCAATCGTCGGTCTCGGCGAGGACGGCATGCTTGCAGGCGATGGGATCGCGCACCACGGCGAAGCCGTCATGGGTTCCGACACAGAAGGTGTAGAAGCCGTCCATGTCCTTGATGCCATCTTCGAGCGTTTGCTTGAGGGAGACGCCCTGGCGCAATTTCCACGTCATATAGGCGGCGGCGACTTCAGTATCGTTCTCGGTCTGGAATTCGAGGCCTTCGCGCTTGAGATTTTCGCGCAGGCGATTGTGGTTCGATAGCGATCCGTTATGGACGAGGCAGAGATCAGCCCCAGTCGCGAAAGGATGCGAGCCTGCGGTCGTGACCGCACTTTCGGTCGCCATCCTTGTATGGCCGATGATATGGGTGCCCTTGGCCGAGGCCAAGTCGAATTTCTCATAGACCTTTTCGGGGAGACCGGTTTCCTTGAAGATCTCGATCGCCTGGCCTGAGCCCACGACGCGCACTTGCGGGTAATGTGCCTTGAGCCACGCCGTCACCGCTTCTTCCTTGGCATTGGTGGTGAGGATGGCGTGATTGCCGATCTGCTCGTCATGGGCAAGCGAGAATTTGGTAAAACCCTTCTTTGCCGGATTGCGGTAAATGGCGACGCCGGCTGAATCGGGCCCGCGGCTCGTCATTTCGATGAGCATGGGCTTGAACAGCTGGCCGAGTTTCGGCTGCAATTTAGGGTTCTTGAGATAGAGGCCGACAATACCGCACATGGCAAAGTCTCCCATTCAGTGAGGTTCGAGTGACACATGTAACAGTGACTTGGAGAACTTGCAACTGGGGGGAATAATTTTTTCCCCAGAGGAATGTCTAACTGACCTCCACAATCAGTTCGCTTGGTCCCTGCGCGGTGTTGATGGTCCAGCCCTCGACCCCGAGATCGAATGGGCAGGACGAAATCACGCAGACGACGTCGATCAGCGCCTCCAGTACCACATAGGCCCCGGGCTTGACCGGGTTGGGCGGCGACACGAAGCGCCCATCAGCTTCCACCCGTGTATGGGTGAAGAAATTGATGGGCTGCGGAATGACGTCGATCTGGTGGCCCAGGCGGCGCATCGCCACGCAGAGATTTTCCGAGCAGCTGGCATGCGGACCTTTATGGCCGAAGAATTCATAGCGGAACTGGTCGCAGGCGGCGATCATCATGTCGTGCACGCCTTGCGCACCATCTTCGGCAAAACGCAGCATGGGACGGCGGAAACGCGAAAGAAAATCATCGCCGGCGCGCGGCCGGACGCAGAATGTGGTCGCCCATGTATGGTTGGCGGAGAGCCACTCGCCCAGATCCTCGGCATTATAGGCGAAGAAATCTGCAGCCTGTGCCCCCTTGGGGGTCGTGATACGGATCGTCTGGCCACGCAAAATCTTGACTGCGCGCCCTTCGCGCGCCGGCACAATGAATTTCATGGCTACTCGTCCCGGCGGTAGCAAATGACGGAGAGATAGCGGATCGGCAGCTTGCGCAGCTCCTCGGGGCCATGCGGGGCATCGGCATCGAAGAACAAGGCATCGCCCGGCAGCATCGCATAGGTCTTGTCGCCATGGCGGTAGACCACTTCGCCCTCGAGCATATAGAGAAATTCGAGACCGGCATGCTGGAAGGTGGGGAAGACATCCGACTCGGCGTTGAGCGTGATCATATAGGGCTCGACCATCACCGGCCCATGCGGACTATGGCCCAGAAGCTGATATTGATGACCCGCCCTCGTCCCTCGCCTTTCGATCGTAAGTCCTTGACCGGCCTTGACAAAAGTTGCATCTCGCAGTTCCTCATAGCCGCGAAAGAAGGCCGTCACCGGCACAAGGAGGGCGCGCGACAGGGCCTGGAGGGAACTGAGCGAAGGAGAAGTAGCGCCATTCTCGATCTTGGACAGCATGCCTGCCGACATATTGGCCGCCTTGGCGACTTCGCTGATCGTCAAAGTGAGCTTTTCGCGGAACCGCTTGACCTCGCGTCCGATCGATTCCTCAAGCAGCTTGTGCTGTCCGGGAAGCGTCTGATGCGGCTCCTGATAGGGCAGCGATTGCGCATCCCGCCGGGCCTTTTTCGGCCGCCCGCCACCTGATTTGTCCAAGAGGTTGCCTCCTTTTGACCTTCATAAGCGGAAGGCCTGCCGAGCTCAACAGGAGCTTGAGTTTGCGGTGCACAAGAGCCATAAGCAGGCCCCGTTTAGAGCACTTTCCGCCAAAGGCCTGCCCCGGACCTGATCCGGGGTTGCCCGACTTTGGCGATAAGAAAGCGCTTAGAGGATTTGAATACCGAATGACCGCCAAAAAGCTGACACATCTTGAACGGCTGGAAGCCGAAAGCATCCACATCATCCGCGAGGTGGCGGCCGAATGTGACAACCCCGTGATGCTCTATTCGATCGGCAAGGATTCAGCCGTGATGCTGCATCTGGCCATGAAGGCTTTCTATCCGGCGAAGCCGCCCTTTCCTTTGATGCATGTCGATACGACCTGGAAATTCCGCGACATGATCAGCTTTCGCGACGCGACGGTCGCCAAGCTCGGCCTCGATCTCATCGTCCATATCAATCCCGACGGCCTCGCCAAGAAGATCAATCCCTTCGACCACGGCTCGGCACTCCACACCCAGATCATGAAGACCGACGCGCTCAAGCAGGCGCTCGACAAATATGGCTTCGATGCGGCCTTCGGCGGAGCGCGCCGCGATGAGGAGAAATCCCGCGCCAAGGAGCGCATCTTCTCCTTCCGTGACGCGCGCCACCGCTGGGATCCCAAGAACCAGCGCCCCGAATTGTGGGACCTCTATAATGCCAGAAAGAACAAAGGGGAATCGATCCGCGTCTTTCCGCTCTCCAATTGGACCGAGCTCGACATCTGGCAATATATTTTTCTCGAGGACATCCCGATCGTTCCGCTCTATTTCGCCAAAGAGCGCCCGATCGTCATGCGCGACGGCCAGATGATCATGGTCGATGACGAACGCATGCCGCTGCATGCGGGCGAGAAGCCCGATCTGAAAATGATCCGTTTCCGCACATTGGGCTGCTATCCTCTGACCGGCGCCATCGAATCCAATGCCGCGAGCCTTCTCGACATCATCCAGGAAATGCTGGTGACGACATCCTCCGAGCGCCAGGGCCGGGTGATCGATAAGGACCAGTCCGCCTCGATGGAGAAGAAGAAGCAGGAGGGTTATTTCTAGTGCAGGATAAGGTTATGTCGACCCACAACCCTCACCC
>VAZZ01000247.1 GCA_005884715.1 Alphaproteobacteria bacterium
GCTGCGATGACCGGTGTCAAGAAGTCTGCGGCGCTGGGCGAAGTGGATGCCGCCATCAGGCGGCTCTTCACTTACGGCGCCTGGGCCGACAAATATGAAGGCCAAATCCACACCCCACCTCTGCGCGGTCTCGCTTTGGCGCTGAAGGAGCCCCTGGGCGTTGCCGGCGTCATATGCCCCGATGAAGCGCCATTGCTGGCCTTCATAAGCCTGCTCGCACCGCTCATCGCAATGGGCAACCGCGTCATTGCAGTGCCGAGCGAGCGCCATCCGCTCGCCGCCACCGATTTCTATTCGGTGCTCGAGACCTCGGATGTCCCCGCAGGCGTGGTCAATATCGTCACAGGCGATCGCCAGAGTCTGACGAAGACGCTGGCCGAGCATGATGATGTCGATGCGCTCTGGGTCTTCGGATCGGACAAGGCATCAGCCGAAGCCGAACGCCTGTCGGCCTCGAACCTCAAGCGCACGCTGGTCGATCACGGTCTGGCGACCGACTGGTTTGATGTTCAACAAGCCGAAGGCCCGCTCTATCTTCGCCATGCGACTCAGGTGAAGAATGTCTGGATCCCCTATGGCGAATGATGGACTCCCTGCATGCTGAAATCGATCGATCCGGCCCTCAATGCCGATGTGCTGCATGCCTTGCGCGCCATGGGGCATGGCGATGACGTCATCATCTGCGATACGAATTTCCCGGCTGATTCGGTGGCGCGCCAGACTGTGCGGGGCAAGCTCCTGCGCATCGACAATGTGACGGCCGCGCGGGCCGCACGAGCTGTCCTTTCAGTCATGCCGCTCGACGGTTTCGTCGATCACCCGGCTTTGCGGATGGAGATCGTCGGTAGACCTAAGGAGGTCCCCCCGGTTCAGGCGGAAGTGCAGGCCGAGATCGACAGAGCGGAAGGCCGCTCCTGGCCGATGGGCTCGATTGAGCGCTTCGCCTTCTATGATCTCGCCCGCAAGGCCTATTGCGTCATCGTGACCGGCGAGCGTCGTTTCTATGGCTGCTTTGCCTTCAAGAAGGGCGTCATACCGCCAGATCCGGTCTGACATGACGAGTGCGTGAAGAATCACTTTTTCCGCTGGCACAATCGCGCTCACCTCACTAACTCATTGCCATGCCGTCACGCCAGAAACTAATTTTTGCCCTTGTCGTTCTCCTGATCGCCGCGGTCACCGGCTTGGGCGCTCTATGGCTTACGCGCGGACCGGGTGGGCCAATAAGCCTGGGCGAGGCGCTGGTCGGCGGGCCCTTCACTTTGACCGATCAGAACGGCAAGCGGGTGACCGACCAGGATTTCCGCGGCAAATATATGCTGATCTTCTTCGGCTACACTTACTGTCCCGATGTATGTCCGGGCGAATTGCAGGTGATGTCGGCAGCACTCGATGAGCTGGGCCCCAAGGGAGAGAAAATCCAACCGATCTTCATCACCATCGACCCCGCCCGCGACACGCCAGAAGCCTTGAAGGTCTATGTCTCGAATTTCCATCCACGCATGGTGGGCCTCACGGGCTCTGAGGCCGATATCGCGGAGGTGGCCAAGGCCTATCGCATTTATTACGCCAAGGCCAAGGGGGCAGAGAACACACCCGATTATCTGATGGACCATTCGACTATCCTTTATTTGATGGGCCCGGACGGCAAATTCGTAAAGCATTTCACCTACAATACCGATGTCAAAGCCTTGGTCGAAGGCCTGCGCAACGTTATTCAGTAACGATTTCAGTTAGTTAGTTTGAGTTCGCACGAGCTGGATATCTCGGCTTCGCATGGCTCTCTACGCTCTTGGTCGGGTTGTCCGACGCAGTGAGCCTTGTTAAGTAAGTAACGTGTTGCGGCACATCCTTACCTTCGAGGAACACGGGCATTGCTCTATTATCTGTATGAGATGAATCACGCCGCGATTGCCCCCTGGCGCGCGGCGGCGGGTGCGGCAAACTTCTTCTGGAAGAGCCCGGTCAATCTTATTGGCCAGACCTATATGGGCCGGTCCATGGCGGCTTCCCTCGATCTCTTCGAGCGCGTCACGCGGCGCTACGGCAAGCCTTCCTTCGGCATCAAATACACCGTTGTCGATGGCATCGAGGTGCCGGTCGCCGAAGAGCGCCTCTTGCGCAATACCTTCTCTTCGCTCCTGCATTTTTCCAAGCTCTGGCCGGACGATAAGGCCAAAGCCCAGCCGAAGCTCCTCATCGTAGCGCCGATGTCAGGCCATTATGCGACGCTTCTGCGCGGCACCGTACAGGCGATGCTGCCTTATGCCGATGTATATATCACCGATTGGATCGATGCCCGTCAGGTCCCATTGCACCAGGGCAGCTTCGATCTCGACGACTATAT
>VAZZ01000248.1 GCA_005884715.1 Alphaproteobacteria bacterium
CTACTCAAGAACTTAGTTGGAGATTGCACATTGGGCGAACTTCAACAAACACTGGGACTCAGCCGATGTATCTGACCGAGGGCAATACCATTTTCACTTGGCGCCGTAAGCTCGGTTTGACTATAATCCGACCGGGGTGAGCGCATCGGCATTGGGGGTAGCATTATTTATATCCTGCTCGTTTGTGTCCTGATGCCCTGCTATCAGGAAAGCATGACTGTCGCTGAGCCCCGCGGCGGAAGGGGAGTGCGACCATGACCTTGCCGGCGAGTGAGCCCGTCTCTGAGACGTCGCCGCTGGAACCACGCTCCTGGCTCGGCTCACTGACGGCTGCTTGGCCCGATCAGGGCGACGAACTCTTGTTGCGTGCGGCACTCTGTGAGCCCACCGAAGCGCGCCGCTCCTGGGATGAATGGAAGTCCAGAAATTCGCTTGATGACGCGACATGGGAGGATCATAAACTGCTGGCCGTCGTCTCGGCTCAGCTGCACCAGCTCGATTCTGGATTTCACGACACACGCCGTCTTCAAGGGCTGGTCAAGGCATTGTGGACGGCGGCACAGATCAAGCAGCAAGCCAGCCTGGGCGCGCTCGACATCCTCATCGCGGCGCAGATTCCTGTGCTGCTCCTGAAGGGACCTGCCTTCGACCTTGCCGCGCCGCGCCCAGATCGCAGGCGCCTCTCGGGCGACCTCGACATCTTTGTGCGGCGCTGCGATCTTCGCCACGCCCTTGGCCTGCTCGCCGCCCAGGAATGGCGCCAGCAGAATTATTCTCTGGCGAGCCAGCTGCGCTATCTCAGGACTCGCCCTGGAATCAATCTCACGCGTGACCACGGCGGTGACATCGACATCCACCATCAGCCCATCCATCTACGCTGGATGTCGGATCGGACGTTGGCACGCTTATGGCAACGGGCGAGGCCGGCTTTCCTCGGCGAACGTAAAATCCTCATCCCCTCCGATGCCGATCTTTTGTGCATATCCGCTTCACACGGCCTGCGCCGAAGACGGCAAGTATGCTCCGGCGCATGGGCGGTAGATTTTCATCACATGTTCACAGCATCGCACGTTCGGCTTCAAAGCTTGCCCGAGATCGCCCATGAGCTCGGTGCCACTCTTCACGTTTTATCCGCCCTTCTCTTTTTGCAGCGGGCGATCGGCACGCCGGTCGATGCCGATCTGATCGCCGCTCTCAAGCGTCAATCGCGCGGGGTTGGAGCACGGCTGCGCTATTATGTCGGCACGCCCGCCAAGAACGAGCGCGACCGGAGAAATCGGCGCAGGTTGCAAAAATTCATGGAAGCCAGGCTCACTCTTCTGAGCTACTGCTCTGGCCCATTTTTCTCAATCCGGCATCTCCACGGCAAGGCACCATGAAACCAGAAACCCGATACAAACTTGACACGAAAGCTTTGACTTTCGAGAAATTCGACGATGAGTTGATCGTGATCAATCTGGCGAGGGGGACTTATTCTTCGCTCACGGGCGGCGCGCCCGCCATATTCGACCTGCTCGCCGAGGCTAGAAGTGCTACGGACATTGCACGGCTTTTCGGCTTCGATCCGGACAAATCACTTGAGCGAGTGAGCGAAATCGCGGCATTCCTGCATCTTCTTGTCGACAACGGATTTGTCGGCTGCGTGGCTGACGGACCATCCTCGCCGCCGCCACCAAATCCGTTTGCCTGGAGCGAGCCTGCGATCGAGGTATTCCACGATCTGTCGGATCTGATGAAGTTGGATCCCATCCATGAAGTGGATGCCGAAGCGGGTTGGCCGACGAAGCCGCAATGACGCAGGCCAACCGGCTGCGATTGTCGCTCGCCGCGGTCGACCGCGCCGTCGCGGCACATTACGACGGCAAAGCTTTAGCGCAAATGCTGTCCTTCGGCCGCCAGCGGATCGCGGTCTATGCGGTCGGCGATGCACTCTGGGGC
>VAZZ01000249.1 GCA_005884715.1 Alphaproteobacteria bacterium
GTCAAGATCTTCGTCATTGCCGAAATCCTGGTGCTTGTCTGGGGGCTGGCGGTGGCGATCGCACGCCTCATGCCGGGACCGGCTGGCCAGCCGGTGCGCATGCTCGCCATCGCATATTGTGATGTGTTTCGCGGCCTTCCTGCCATATTGACGCTTTATCTCGTCGGGTTCGGCCTGCCGATTTCCGGGCTGCCCGACCTGATCATCCCGCCGATTGTCGGCCTGTTCGTCAATTTCGACGGCATGACCGCGGCCGAAATCAGGCAATATACCCGCATCCCGTTGAACTGGTACTGCATCCTCGCTTTGACGCTCACCTATGGCGCCTATGTCGCCGAGGTCTACCGCGCCGGCATGCAGACGCTGCGCTATGTGATCGTGCCGCAGGCAGTGCGCCGCATCATGGCGCCGCTGCTCAATGATTTCATCGGACTGCAGAAGGATACGGCACTCGTCCAGGTCATTGGTGTCGTCGATGGCTTCAACCAATCGCGCATGATTGCCTCTAACGCCTTCAATCTGTCGGCGGTGACGATCGTCGCCATCCTCTTCGTGCTCATCACCATTCCGCAGGCCCGCTTTGTCGATCGCCTGCTCGAGCGGGATCAGGCGCGCATGCGAGCGGCGAGCTGATATGGCCTTTCTTGAAATCCATGACGTCCATAAGCGCTTCGGGTCGTTGAATGTTCTGCGTGGCGTCGACATGTCTGTCAACGAGCATCAAGTGGTCTGCCTGATCGGTCCGTCAGGCTGCGGCAAGTCCACCTTGTTGCGCTGCATCAACGGCCTCGAGCCGATCCAGGGCGGCGAAATCAAGCTCGAAGGCGATCGCGTCTCGGGGCCGGGCGTCGATGTGAACCGCCTGCGCCGTGAGGTCGGCATCGTCTTCCAGAGCTTCAATCTCTTTCCGCATATGCGCGTCATCGAGAATGTTACGCTCTCGCCGATGAAGGTTCTGGGCTTCGACTGGACCGAAGCGCGCGAGCGGGCGATGACCCTGCTGACCCGTATCGGGCTCGAAGCGAAGGCGAATGAGTACCCCGACCGCCTGTCGGGGGGACAGCAGCAGCGCGTCGCCATCGTCAGGGCTCTGGCCATGGAGCCGAAGCTCCTGCTGCTCGACGAGATCACCTCCGCCCTCGATCCCGAGCTTGTTTCCGAAGTGCTGAACATAGTGCGCGACCTCGCTTCCCAGGGCATGACGATGCTTCTCGCCACTCATGAGATGGGCTTTGCGCGCGAGGTGGCATCGAAGGTCTGCTTCCTCTATGACGGTGTCGTTCACGAGGAGGGGCCGCCCGACAGGATATTCGGCGCCCCCGATCACGAACGGACACGGGCATTTCTCAAGCGGATCATCGAGGCGGGGCGGCTCTGAAGGCTACATATCAAGAGTTTGGTCACCCGACGCTGTGGTTCTATCTGTGGACCGCCTGGACGAAGGGCGTGTGGTAGTAAAAGTCAGCTGACAGGCTCAACCACCACCGGCTTGCCAAGCATGAAGCAATCGGACACCAGTTGCAGCGGTGAAGGATCAACCTCACTCTTCCTTGCTTTCAGTAGGCGCGCAAACTTGGCGTAAATGTCCTCATACTCATGCAGCATCGCCTTGTGCGCAGTTTTGCCGTCGACCTCGAGCACTGAGCCGCCATTTTTCAGGTGAAGCTTCAAGCCGTCCCTCGTGCCGACTTCGATTTCCCAGATTTCGTTGGCCTTCTGCCTCCAGTCAAATATAGCGGAAAAGTCCGCGGATGCGCCGTCGCCTCGCTTGAAGCGGATGTCGGCCCCAATCGGAGTCGTCGCATTGGCAGGAACTTCTATTGTGGCGCTATCAACGAAAACAGGCTCTGGCAGAATCTTCGTTACGATGGACAGTGCATTGATACCAGGGTCAAAAACGCCGAAGCCGCCAGGCTGCCAAATCCAGGCTTGACCAGGATGCCACTTGTGTACGTCTTCCTTCCACACGACGCGCAGAAAATCGACATGCTTGCCCTTGAGTTTGGCTTTCGCCATGTCCACGGACTTGTTGTAGCGCGAATGCCATGTGGCATAGAGCACGCGTTTTTTCTTTTTGGCATAGGCCTCCATGGCAATAAGTTCGCCAACTGTGGGCGTCGGCGGCTTCTCGATAAGGAGATGCCAGCCATAATCCATCGCTTCACGCGCCATCGCCAGACGCACTACAGGTGGTGTGCAAAGCGCCACACAGTCCACTTTGAGCTTGCTTGCCTTGAGGGCTGAAAGGTTCTCAAAGTTCGGCACGCCATCAATCTTGGCTGAACGGCTAACCCCGGCCACCAAGGCAAAATTCCCATTCTTGCGTATGCAAGGCAGGTGTTGGTCGCGGGCAATTTTCCCGATGCCGGCGACGGCAATCCGGTAAGGCATGAGGGTTCCTCATTTCGCTTTTGAAAGTAATGAAAAGAAAGAAGCGACCGGCTTCCGCAACAAAGCTGGCAGAATTGTATTCACAACATTGTTGTTGATCAACGCCTGGCGGACTGCCGGGCGAGTTGGCAGGGGGCGGTTTCCCGGCCTCTGGCAATCAACGCCGTCGAGGATGATTTTCAGGCCGGGGTTGGGCCGGTCGAAGTCAGGCTGCCATCGCAACAATTCCGCTGGGCTATTTGAAGGCCTCATCGATCGGCACGCCATAGGCATTGGCCAGCCGGTTGGTCATGTTGGCGAGGCCAGCTACCGCATAGGCTTCGCGGATCATCTCTTCGCTCGCACCTTTCTGCCGGGCGCCGGCGGTATGGCTCGCCATGCAATAGGCGCAGCCATTGGTCGCCGAGACGGCGACATAGATCAGTTCCTTGGTGAGGGGATCGAGTGCGCCCGGACCCATCATGTCTTTGAGGCTTTCCCAGACATGGCGCAACTCGCATTCTCGTAATCGATCGGCTGCATGATGGCTCCTTCATTGTCCAATTCCGCCTCAAACTATCATGGCCGCCTCTCACTTTCGTCATATTGCTTGGGATTATGGGGTTGTTATGCCGATTCTGGAGGGCAGCGCATGAAGAAGTCCGTCATCACCCTGGCCGCGGCCCTGGCACTGGCTGCGCCAATGGCAGCGCTGGCCCAAAGCCAGGACCCCAATCAGGCGCCAGTCATCATTCCCGACCAGCAGCCCGAACAGCCGGTCAAGAAGAAAAAGAAACACCAGAGCGAACAGCCGGCAGAACAGGCCCAGCAGCCTGACCAACAGGGCGAGCAGCCGGTCAAGAAGAGAAAGAAGCAGCAGTTCGGGCAGCCGCAAGAGCAGGCGCAGCCTGAGATGCAGCAGCAGCAAGTTGTCGAGCCCGAGCAGCCGGTCAAGAAGAGAAAGAAGCAGCAGTTCGAGCAGCCGGCAGAGCAGGCGCAGCCTGAGATGCAGCAGCAGCAGCAAACTGTCGAGCCCGAGCAGGCGGTCAAGAAGAGAAAGAAGCAGCCGACGGAGACCACCGAACAGCCGGTCGAGCCGACGCAGCCTGTGCCCGGCGAGACAACCGGTCAGCCGCAGCCGGAGCAGTCTGTTTCCGGTAAGGCTCCGCCGGAAGTGACGCAGTATCTTTCCGATACGCGCTCACCGAAGGAGCTTACCGATCAAGAATTGGTTTCGCGTGTCAGGAACGGCCGCAATCTGGTGCGGATGAAGGGACTCCCGGATAATGTCCGCCAGCAGCTTGCCGATGAGTTCAAGAAGGCGCGTGCCGAGGCCATGGCGAGAGACCAGGCGAAGGCGACCGGCAAGCGGCTGGAGCCGGGCCAAGAGGGTACCGGACAGCCCGCTGGCGAGGCGACCACGGGCAAGGGCAATCAAATCCCGCTGCAAGGCGAAGGCCAGCCAGCGCAACCGAGTGAGGAGGCAGTACAGCCCAATCCCGACA
>VAZZ01000250.1 GCA_005884715.1 Alphaproteobacteria bacterium
GAAGGGCGGCAGGAGTGAGATCGTCGGATCGATGAGGGCGGCGATGCGCCGCTCGCTGATCGAGCCCATTTCGGCCACGGCAAGCGCGATGATGTCGGCGGCGAAGGCGACGGGCTCGGCGTGGAAATTCCCGCCCGACAGAACCGCGCCATCCTCGGCGAAAACCAGCGGATTGTCGGAGACGCCATTGGCCTCGATGACGAGGGTCTTCGCCGCATGGGTGAGGAGATCGAGGCAGGCGCCCATCACTTGCGGCTGGCAGCGGAAGGAATAGGGATCCTGCACCCGGTCATCGCCCGTGACATGCGAGGCGCGGATGGCGCTGCCCTGCATCAGGCGGCGATAGTGCTTCGCAGCGAGCTGCTGGCCGGGATGCGGCCTCAACGCATGGATGCGCGGATCGAAAGGCGTATCGGAGCCCATAACCGCATCGACCGACAGAGCGCCGGCGAGGATTTCGGTGGAAGCATTGCGTTCGGCGGCGATGAGACCGCTAAGCGCCAGGACGGCCGAGACCTGCGTGCCGTTCAGCAAAGCGAGACCTTCCTTGGGACCGAGCGGAACTGGCGTAAGCCCCGCGGCCTTGAGCGCGTCGGATCCTGAGACGCGCTTGCCTTTGACGAAGGCCTCGCCCTCTCCGATGAGGACGAGGCTCAGATGCGCCAGCGGTGCCAGATCGCCCGAGGCGCCGACCGATCCCTGGCCCGGGATCACCGGCAGGACGTCCCGATTGAGAAGCCCCACCAGCGTTTCCATGGCCTTGAGGCTGATGCCGGAAGCGCCTTGCGAGAGGGCATTGATCTTGAGCAGCAGGATGGTGCGAACGATCGCCATATCGAGAGGAGCCCCGACGCCCGCCGCATGCGAACGCACGATATTGAGCTGCAGCGCGGAAAGATCGGCCGCCGCGATGCGCTGCTTGGCGAGCTTGCCGAAGCCGGTATTGACGCCATAGATAGCATCGCCGGTGGCGAGGAGGCGCGTCACAGTTTCCGCACTGCGTGTGATTTGGGCGCGGGCCTTGTCGGAGAGTTCGACGGAAATCGGCCCGGCCAGCACCTTGCGAATCATATCGAGATCAAGCGGTCTGTCGCCAATATGGATGCTCATTGAAAACCTCAGGCTGTGAGCCGCTTCACCGCGGCACGGAAATTCTTCAGGATCGCCTCTTCGCGAATGTGACGGCGATTTTGCACCACATGATGGCCGGCGACGAAGACGTCGCGGACGCAAGAATTGCCGCCCGAAAAGATCCAGCTGTCGAGAGCTCTATCCTGCGAACGGCCGATCAGGGCCGGATGATCGTCATCGAGGACAGTAATGTCCGCCCGCAAGCCCGGCGCCAGCGCGCCAACCGGCTGCGCCATCGACCGGGCGCCGCCCTTGAGTGCCGCATCGAACAATGCACGGCCTGTCGATTTGCCGGGACCTGAAGCCAGTGCATTGCGGGTGCGATCGCGCAGGCGCTGCGAATATTCAAGCTGGCGCAGGTCTTCGGCGGGACTGACGCTGATATGGCTGTCCGAACCGATGGCGATCGCGCCCTTGGCTGCGAGGAAGGCATCGGCCGGAAAAATACCATCGCCAAGATTGGCTTCGGTCGTTGGGCACAGGCCGGCAATCATGCCGGATGCCGCCATGCGTTGAGTCTCGCCCGCCGTCATATGGGTCGCATGAATTCCACACCAGCGACTCGATACATCAAAATGGTCAAGGAGATATTGAACGGGCTTCATGCCCGACCAGGCCAGACAGTCATCGACTTCCTTGGTCTGCTCGGCCACATGAATATGGATCGGCGCCGACACTCGGCCCATTCCATCGAGGCCGGCAAAGACCTCATTCAGGAGCTCTTTGGTCACGGCCCGCAGCGAATGGGGTGAGATGCCGAGCTGGCGCAGCGGATCGGCTTTGCCGGCCTTGTCGAGGGTCCCAAGAATTTTCAGGTAGCGATTCGACCCATTGACGAAACGTCTTTGTCCGCTCGTCGGCGGCTGGCCGCCAAATCCGCCATAGGCATAAAGCGTCGGCAGCATGGTGAT
>VAZZ01000251.1 GCA_005884715.1 Alphaproteobacteria bacterium
TCCAGCACCTTGATGATGCCGCCATAGGTCGCTTCGACGTTATGAACGCGCAGAATCATATCTTTGCCCACGCGTTCGGGCATAGCAAGGCCGCGCACTGCCCACAGGGTCTTGGTATAGGCTTCCTTCGGGCTCTTCAGCATCTCGCGCGTCGGGGCTTCCTCGACCAGCTTGCCATAGCGCAGCACCATGATGCGATGCGCCATCTGGGCGACGACGGCGAGATCATGGGTGATATAGATGGCCGCCGTGTTGAACTGCTCGACAATGTCGCGCATCGCGGCCAGCACATCGACCTGCGTGGTGACGTCGAGCGCGGTGGTCGGCTCATCGAAAATGATGAGATCGGGCCGGCACGACATCGCCATCGCCGTCATGGCACGCTGCAACTGGCCGCCCGAAACCTGGTGCGGATAGCGGCTTCCGATCGTATTCGGATTGGGCAGCTTGAGGCGGGTATAAAGGTCCTTGGCATCGGCTTCGGCCTTGCTGCGGTCGAGCACTTCGTGGCCGACCGCCGTCTCGACCGTCTGGTCGATGATCCGATGCGCCGGATTGAAGGAGGCCGCGGCACTTTGCGCCACATAGGCGATGCGCGAGCCCCGCAGAGCGCGGCGCTCCTCTTCGCTCGCCTTGCGCAGATCTTTGCCGTCAAAAACAATGCTGCCGCTGGTGATGCGGCAGCCAGGACGGGCAAAGCCCATGGCGGCAAGGCCGATCGTCGATTTGCCGGCACCCGATTCGCCAATGAGGCCCAGCACTTCGCCCCGCCGCAAGGTCAGATCGACGCCCTTGACGATCTCGTGCCACACATCGTCGCTCTGGCCGGAAATCTGCAGGCCTTTTATCTCGAGCAGTATGTCGCCCTTGGTGCGCTTGGCATCACTTTTCATCACGCAATCCGCTTGTCTTGTGCAGGAACCAGTCGACCACGAAATTGACCGCAACGGTGAGAAGCGCGATAGCGCCCGCCGGCATCAGCGGGGTGATATCGCCGTAAGTGATGAGCGTCGCGTTCTCGCGCACCATCGAACCCCAGTCGGCGGTCGGCGGCTGGATGCCGAGCCCCAGGAAGGACAAAGCACTGATGGTGAGGAACACGAAGCAGAACCGCAGGCCGAACTCGGCCACCATGGTCGGCATGATGTTGGGCAGGACTTCCCTGAACAATATCCAGCCGATCCTTTCGCCGCGCAATTTGGCCGCCTCGACATAGTCCATGACCACGACATTCATCGCGACCGAGCGGGCCAGGCGATAGACGCGGGTCGAATCGAGCACAGCGATGATGATGATCAGGTTCTTGACCGATGAGCCGAAGATCGAGAGCAAAATGAGCGCGAAAATGAGCTGCGGGATCGCCATCAGCGTATCGACGGCGCGCGACAGGAGCTGATCGGTCCAGCCCCTGAAGATCGAAGCGATGATGCCGAGCCCGCCGCCAATGGCGAAAGCGAGCAATGTGGTGGCAAGCGCGATGCCGAGCGTGTTGCGGGCACCGTAAAGCAGGCGGGTGAACATGTCGCGGCCGAGCTGATCGGTGCCCAGCCAATGGGCCCAGCTCCATAATTCGAAGGGCTGCTGGCTCACCACTTCGGCTTCGCCATAGGGTGCGATCAAGGGCACGAAGAGCGCCACGAAAATATAAATGGCGATGACGATCATGCCGAACCAGGCGCTGATTGGCGCCTTTTTCAGCGTGCGCCACACAGACTGCGCCACCGTGCGGCGGGCTTTCACGCTACGCGGGGCAACGGGCGGAGCTATCTGGTTCATGCTCATCTGGGATGCAGCAGCCTCGGATTGGTGGCGATGGAGATGATATCGGCGAGGAGATTGAGCAGGATGTAGGTCACCGCGAAGATCAGCGCACAGGCCTGCACGACCGGAATGTCGCGCGACCGCACGGCATCGACCATGGCCTGGCCGATGCCCGGATAGACGAAGACGACCTCAACGACCACGGCGCCGACGACGAGATACGCCATGTTGAAGGCGATGACATTGGCGATCGGCGCCCAGGCATTGGGCAGCGCGTGACGCAATATGACCTGCCCGGGTGATACGCCTTTGAGGCGCGCCATCTCGATATAGGGACTGGCGAGCAGGCTGATGATCGCGGCCCGCGTCATGCGCATCATATGGGCCAGGATGACCAGCGTGAGGGTGAGCACCGGCAGGGCCGTGCGGCCCAGCCGGTCGAGGAACGGCATGTCGGGCGACACATTGGAAAGCGAATGGAAGATGGGGAATTTCACCGCCAGGAACAGCATCAGTATATAGGCGACAAAGAATTCCGGAAAGGAAATGGTCGTCAAAGTGAGCGCATTGATGACCCGGTCGAAGAAACTATTGCGGTAAAGGGCGGCAAGCAGGCCGAGGCCCAGGGCGAGCGGCACTGCGATCAGCGCCGTGAGGCCGGCAAGAAACAGCGTGTTGCGCAAACGCGGTGCGATGATGTCGAGAACGGTGCGGCGGAAGCCGACGCGCGAGGAGAAGGACGAGCCGAAATCGCCCTGCAGGACGCCGCCGATCCAGTGGAGATAGCGCTCAGGGGCCGGCTTATC
The DNA here is from genome assembly GCA_005884715.1 of Alphaproteobacteria bacterium. Lineage (GTDB taxonomy): Bacteria > Pseudomonadota > Alphaproteobacteria > Rhizobiales > Aestuariivirgaceae > Taklimakanibacter. The sequence continues at coordinate 2,568 of VAZZ01000251.1, forward strand.
GAGGCCGATCTCCTTCTCGAACGCCGCGACGGTCTCGGGCGTCGCCGCCTGACCCAGAATGGCCCTGGCAAAATCGCCGGGCAGGAATTCGATCGCCGAGAAGATGATCAAGGACACGACAAACAGCGTGATGAGGCCGAGGCCCAGACGCTGCAATACCGTTCTCAGAAGTGGATGCATCAACCCGTTCCAATGGCCGGGCCGTTCGCGCGAACGGCCCGGATGTAATTCACGTCACGCCAGCCACCAGCGCTCGGCGATCTTCAGGCCGTCATTCTCCCAATTGGGGGCGACATCGCCATGCGCGAGCTTCTTCGAATTGGCGGTCACGAAGTTGTTGAAGACGAGGACGATGACGCCTCCGTCATCATGCACGAGCTGCTGCATCTCGGCATAGATGGCGGCGCGCTTGGCATCGTCGAGCTCGGCGCGGCCCTTAAGCAACAGCTCGTTGAAGCGCTTGTTGTTCCAGAAGGTCTCGTTCCAAGCCGCGCCCGCCGCGTAGGTGATAGTCATGGTCCAATCCACCGTGGGGCGGCCGCTCCAGTAGGACGCGCACCAGGGCTTCTTGAGCCAAACATTGTCCCAATAGGCGTCCTCGGCTTCGCGGATGACGTTGATGTCGATGCCGCATTTGGCCGCCGTTTCCTTGATGAGGACGCCCGCGTCGATGGCGCCGGCGAAAGCCGCATCGGCGACCGACAGGTCGACCTTCAGCGTCTCATAGCCCGCCTTCTTCAAATGGAACTTGGCCTTGTCCGGATCGTATTTGTATTTCGGCTCCGGATCGATCGAATATTTGACGGCCTTGGCGATCGGATTGTCATTTCCCACCGTCGCATGGTTCAAGAAGATCTTCTTCTGGATCTCCTCGCGGTCGATCGCCCATTTGATGGCGGTGCGCACATCATTGTTGTCGAAGGGCGCCATGGTCGTGTTCATTGGCAGCACATAATGGCCATAGCCCGTGAGCTCGAGAATCTCGACATTGGGATTGCGCTTCAGGAGGTCGAGCGTCTTCAAGTCGGCGCGGCCAATCCAGTCGACATCGCCGGTGGTCAGCGCATTGGTGCGCGCCGCGACATCGGTGATGGCGAGGAACTCCACTTCGTCAAGATAAGGCTGATTGGACTTATGGTAGTTCGCGTTGCGCTTCATCTTGGCCGACACGCCGGGCTCGAATTTCTCCAGCGTGAAGGGACCGGTGCGCACGCCCGACTGCCAATCGGACTTGCCATCCTTCGTCGGCATGATCGGGATATGATAGTCGCTGACCAGATAGGGAAAATCAGCGCTGCCATCCTTGAGCGTGAACACGATATTTTCCGGACCGTCCGACTTGAGTTCGGTGATCGGTTCGAGCAGCGATTTCGCGGCCGACTTCGAATCAGGCCCCATATGATGCTGGAACGAAGCGACCACGTCATCGGCGGTCACCGTCTTGCCGTCATGGAAAGTCAGGCCCTTGCGCAGCTTGAACACCCATTTCTTGGCACCCTCAGTAGGCTCGAAGGATTCAGCAAGATCGGGAACGACACCGCCCTTGGCGTCGATTTCGGTGAGGCTGTTGGACAAGGCGCCCCTGAAGGCGCATTGCGTGAAGGTGTCGGGGTAGCCTACCGGATCGAGCGTATCGGTCGTCGCGCCATGGGCCAGACCGAAGCGGGCCGAGCCGCCCTTTTTCGGTTCAGCACGCACCGCCTTGACGAACATCGCATTGCCGGCAGCGGCGGTGAAGCCCGCCAACATGGCGAGCTGAATGAAATCACGTCTGGAAACCTTGCCCTTGCCGGCAAGGCTGGTCGCCATCTTGAGTTTGTGTTCGAATTCACTCATTGCGGGTATCTCCTCCGAAAACCTGTTCCAGTGTCAAGAAGGAGCGGCGGCAATTCAGTGCGCCTGTGTAACGGATCCCGCGCTCAATGCCTGAGTGGCGCGCGCTCGCCGTTCTCCTCCCCGTATCGTCCAGTTAGCCCAGTCGCGTTCTTATTTTTTTCGTTGTTCAAAAGTGTCATGACGCCAGCACCTCGTCAATGGTCATGGCGGCGCACTGGCGGCGGAAAGACGAGGAATTCGCCCGCGGGGTGTCCGCCTTGCGAGGCCGCGCGGTCGTCAGGTCCCAATACCGACATATTAGCGCAAAAATCGCCCAGCCCCTACCCGGCGTCTCGACCTTGCCATAGACGCCATGCTGTCACAGCAGACGAGCCGGGGGCATTATACCGCCAGCACCAGCAGATCACTGGCCGCAAAATTCACCACGGCCTTGTCGCCGACCGTCGGCGGTGGAGTCGCAGGACTGTTGAACGTGTCAAGCGAAATGGCGTTCTTGCCGAGATCGACGCGGATCCGGATCACCGAACCCAGAAAGCTGACATCGGAGATCAGTCCGCTCAGGCTGCTGTCGTGGCCCGGGCGGCGGCCGAGCGAGATCGCTTCGGGGCGTAGCGCCAGAGACAGCGTGGCGCCGGCCTTGGCATCGCTGAGTGGTTGCTTCAGCACGATCTCGCTTTCGCCGACGCGAACCTTGCCAGCAGCAGCATCGGTGACGGTGCCTTCGAGCACATTGAGCGTGCCGACGAAATTGGCGACGAAACGGGTCGCCGGCCGATTGTAGATTTCAAAAGGGGTGCCGATCTGCTCGGCCTTGCCGCCATACATGACAACGATGCGATCCGAGATGGATAGCGCCTCTTCCTGGTCGTGAGTGACAAAGACCGTGGTGATGCCGAGTTTCTTCTGAATGGAGCGGATCTCCTCGCGCAGGGAAACACGGACTTTCGCATCGAGGGCCGAGAGCGGCTCATCCAGCAGCAAGAGCTTGGGCTTGGGCGCCAGAGCGCGCGCGAGCGCCACGCGCTGCTGCTGGCCGCCGGAGAGCTGGTAGGGATAGCGGCCGCCGAATTCCGGCAGCCGGATGATGTCGAGCATCTCGGCGACACGGGCATTGGCCTCGGCCCTCGGCACGCCCGCGACTTTCAGCCCGAAGCCGATATTCTGTGCGACCGTCAGATTCGGGAACAGTGCATAGGCCTGGAACACCATACCGATGTTGCGCTGGTTCGGCTTCAGGTTGGTGACATCCCTGCCGCCGACCATGATCGCCCCGGCGCTGGGGGTCTCGAAGCCAGCGACAATGCGCAGCACCGTCGTCTTGCCGCAACCGCTGGGGCCTAGGAAGGACACAAACTCGCCCGCCTCGACGCCGAGATTGAAGTCCTGCACGACGGTCGTCGCGCCGTAGTCATTCTTGACGCTTTGTATGTTGAGAAAGGCATCGGCCATACGGCTATTACTTTCGATTCAATTCGGTTGGTTCGCCGACTTCGGTGCGAAGCGGGACAGAACCTGGATGACCGACATGCAGCCCCATGTGATCGCGAAGGCGATGACGGCGAGCGCCGCCGGCTCATAAGCGCGATTGGCCCCGATGTTCTGGAGATAGGGGCCGAAGGCCGGCCGGTTGAGCAGGCTCGCCATGGTGAACTCGCCGATCACGATGGCGAAGGTGAGGAATGCGCCGGAGAGGACGGCGATCAGCACATTGGGCAGGATGATGCGGGCGATGATGGTTGCCCAGCCAGCGCCGAGGATTTGCGCCGCTTCGGTCAGCGTGCGGACATCGATGGTTCTGAGGCCCGTATCCACGGCGCGGTACATATAAGGCAGCGCCAGTGTTGCATAGCCGATGATCAAGAGGAGGTCGGTGCCGCGCGCGGTCGCGAGGAACGGCAGGGGCGAGTTTGAGCCATACATTCGGATATAGCCGAACACGATGACGATCGCCGGAATGATCAGCGGTAGGAGCGTGATGAATTCGACGACCGGCCGCAGATACGGCATCTTGAGCCTTATCCAGTAGGCGGCCGGCACGACAATGAGCACGCCGAGCAGGATGGTGAAAATGGAAACCAGCACCGAATAGCCGAATGTCTGCTGGAAGCGGACATCGCCCAGCACCACTTGATAGGCGTCGAAGGAATAGATGCCGCGGCGCATGCGCATGGAGAATTCCAGCGTCGCGATCAGCGGGATGAAGAAATAGGCGGTGCCTGCGGCGAAGGTCAGCCACGCCCAAGTGCGTCCGGCCTTCATTTCAGCCACCTTTCGCTGCGCATCCGGAACCAGATATAGACGACATTGGCGAGGCCGGTGATGAAGATCATGCCAAAGGCCAACGCATAGCCGAGATGCGGATTATGGAGCACGTCGCCGCGAATTTGCGCATAGAGCAGGATCGGCACGATATTGAGCGAGGAACCGGTCAGCGCGTAGGCGGTGGCAATGGCGCCAAAGGCGTTGGCGAACAGCAGGATGACCGTGCCGAGAAAACTCGGCCAGATCACCGGGATGACCACCATGCGCCAATACTGAAACTGCGTGGCGCCGAGCGTTGCCGCGGCTTCGCCCCATTCGCGCTTCAGGCCGTCGATCGCCGGCGTGATGATGACGACCATCAGCGGGATCTGAAAATAGAGATAGGTGAGCGTCAAACCCCAAAAGGACAGGATATTGAAGCCAGTCGAATAGATGTTGAAGCCGAACACCGAATTGAGCAGCACGGTCACAAGGCCGAGCCGGCCGAGCGTGGCGAGAAAAGCGAAGGCAAGGGGGACGCCGGCGAAATTGGAGGCGACGCCGGAGAAGGTCATCGTCGCCGAACGCACCCAGCCGGGCAAGCCGCCACGCACGATGGCGATGGCGATGGCGAGCCCCGCCAAGGCGCCGAGAATGGCGGAAGCGACGCTGACCTTGATCGAGATCCAATAGGCCGCGAGGATGGAAGGCTGCGACAAGGCCGCGATGTTTTCCATGGTGAACTCGCCGCGATCATTCTGAAACGCGCCGAGGACGAGATAGGCCGTCGGCAGGATCAGGAACATAAGGGCGAAGATGAAAAACGGCGCGACGCCGAGCCACTGTGTCGGCAGCCTTGTGCGGCGCGCTTCCACACGCGGAGCGGACTGCCGGCTGAAGTCAGACGCGCTGATGTCGGTCATTTAGGGCGGCATTCCGAGAAATATCCGGGCGGCCTGACGCCGCCCGGCATGCGCGGGTTACTTCACGTTCGCGCCGACGACCGAATCCCACTTTTTGGTGATGGCTTCCTTGGCGGCGGCCTGTTCCTCGAGCGTCGGGAAGGTAGCAGCTTTGTAGGATGCGGCAGGCGGCAGCTTGTCGAGCACTTCCTTCGGAACCTTGCCTTTCTTGGCGAGTTCGCTGAAGCGGATCGGGTGGCAATAGCCCTTGAGCCAGCCGAGTTGGCCCTCATCGGAATAGATGTATTCCATCCACAACTTCGCCGCGTTCGGATGAGGCGCGTAGGCGCTGATCGCCTGAACATAGACGCCGGCGACGACGCCGGTCTTGGGCACCACGACATCGACCGGCGGATTACCCTTCAGTGTATCGCGGCCCGCCAGCGCATTGTAGTCCCAGGTGATCAGGATTGGCGTCTGGCCTTGCGCGAGCGTTGCCGCCTTGCCGATCACCGGCACGAAATTGCCTTTTGCGTTCAATTCCTTGAAGAAGGCAAGACCGGCTTCGCCGGCGGCGGCGCCAGCGGCGGCGCCCTTCGAGAGGCCGGAGGCATAGACGCCCTGGATCGCCTGGTTCGAGGCGCGCGGATCGCCGGCAAGGGCGATCGAGTTCTTGTACTCATCCTTCTGCAGATCGGCCCAATCCGCCGGCGTGTTCTTGACGAGGTCCTTGTTCACCTCGAAAGAAAGCACGCCATAATAGTCGCCGTACCAGAAGCCATCGGCATCCTTGACACTGGCAGGGATCGATTTCCAGGTCGAGACTTTATACGCCTGGATCAGCCCATCCTTCTTGGCTTGCGGGCCGTAGGACAAGCCCACATCAATCACATCCGGCGCCTGCGGGCCCTTGTTGTCCTTGTTGGCCTTGATCGCTTCAATCTCGTCGCTCGAGCCCGCATCGGGATTGAGTTCGTTTACGGTGATTTCCGGATACTTCGCCTTGAAGCCGTCAATGACGGCGCCATAACCGCACCAGTCATGCGGCAGCGCTATGGTGGTGAGTTGGCCTTCCGCCTTCGCGGCGGCGACGAGCTTATCCATCGTCTCCGCCGAAGCGATTGCCGTGCTCACCATGAGCGTCGCGGCTGTAAGTGAAAGAAGCCTACCCGTGAACTTGATCATTTGTATCCCCATTGATTGACGCCCGTGTTGCAGGTGCGGCATTCGACGACCGTCCGGAATCCCACCCCGAAGTCAACTATGACTCCTCTACTGGTGGGTTGCAACGGAGATATGACAGGTTGATGACAGGTTGATTGGCCGACTGCGAAGGACATTTAGTTCTCTGAAACAGCCCCTTAGCGGAAGATCAGCGCAGGGTTCCTTTGAGCATCCCCTGCCCTCGGGCAACGCTTTATGACGGCAATAACGCTCTGACCGCATCGAGGGTCTCGGCCTCATGGACGGGCTTGTCCCAGCGGATCCGGTGCACCCGTGGAAACCGCAAGGCGACGCCCGATTTATGCCGGGAGGAAGGCTGGACGGCGTCGAAAGCGATTTCGAGCACGAGGCCGGGTCTGACGGACCGGACCGGCCCGAAACGCTCGATCGTGTTGGTCCTGATCCAGCGGTCGAGCTTCAGCAGTTCCTCATCGGTGAAGCCCGAATAGGCCTTGCCGACCGGTACCAGTTCGTCCTGCGTCTTCCAGACACCGAAAGTATAGTCGGAATAATAGGACGACCGCTTGCCGGAGCCTCGCTGTGCATACATCAATACGCAATCGATGGTGAGCGCGGCACGCTTCCATTTATACCAGTGGCCCTTGGGCCGTCCGGCCAGATAGGGACTGTCCTTGCGCTTCAACATCAGCC
>VAZZ01000252.1 GCA_005884715.1 Alphaproteobacteria bacterium
GAAGCGGTCGCGGCGGGGCATTTCTTCCCGGAGGAATTGCCGCAAGAGACGGCGAACGCTCTGGGTTCCTTCTTCCTTTGATATTCTTGTCAAAGGCCGATCGGGCCGGGGCTAAGAGAGGCCCTTGACCCGCATCATATCCGGGTTCGACAGCGGGGGCCGTTTTGTAGCGGCCTTATTTCTTCTTCTTCATCTTTTCCGCGGCCTTGTTCAGCTTTTCTCTGTCGTTGCCGACTTTGTCGATGAGAGCCCGCGTTTCCGCGGCCGTGATACCATGCTTCCTGGCAAAATAGGCCACTTCATATTTTTCGCCTTTCGCCACTTTCGAACGGTCGGCCTTGCCACGGACCTTCTTGTTGTCAGCCATAGTTCTCTCCCTCGTGACTAAATTGCCTGTTTCGGCTCAGCGCGCTGAGTCGCCAGACGAAAAATAATCCATCGGCGGTCAGGCGTCACGTCATTCTGGTGGATTCCTGGAACTGGCGGCGAAAGCTGCGCTAGGATGCAGGAATGAGCAATCAGAAGTCCATTCCGCGAATCGGGGTCAGCGCCTGCGTCTGGCGCGACGGTAAGGTTCTGTTGGTCGAACGCGGCAAGGAGCCGTGGAAAGGCAAATGGAGCCTGCCCGGTGGAGGTCTCGAATTCGGCGAGACCGTGCGCGAGGCGGCGCAGCGCGAACTCGGCGAAGAAACCGGCGTCGCCGCCGATCTCGCAAAACTCGTGGATATCGATGATGCCATCATGCGCGACGCGGCAGGCCGGCCTATCCTGCATTATTCGATCGTGTGCTTTACCGGTCATTGGTTGAAGGGCGAGGCCGAGGCCCGCGATGATGTCACCAAGGTCAAATGGGCGGCGCTCGAGGAACTCGACCGCCTCGATATGACCCCCGGGACGGCCGATTACATCCGCCTGGCAAGGCAATTGTTAACGAGTTGAATCAAAAAAAGACGCCCGCATTAACCCTTTCCTAAGGATGGGATGGTCCGGCCACATTGCTCTGATACAAATCAACATTGAGCTGATTCGGCTGGTGGGTTCGCCGGCGCTGGTGGATGGGCGCTCGTCTGGGTGGATGATGATGGATAAAGAAACGCTGGATACACAGGCCTCTCAGCCTGGCACCGAGCCCAAATATGTAGCGCTGCGCTATATTATGGAGGCCTGGGAGGAAGCCGTCTATGACGGCATCGATCCCGATTGTATCGCCACGGCGGCGATCTTCGCTGCCATGTCGGACCTTATCAGCACTTATGGCGAGGAACCGGTCGCGAGGCTCGCCGAGCGCCTGCCGGAACGCATCCGGGCGGGCGAATTCACCGTCAACAAGACCAAGCAATAATCCCTTTCATCTTTCGGGCGCGCTTGGGCATATAGCGCCTTGATGCGCTATAAAATGACCATCGAATATGACGGCGGGCCTTTCGCCGGCTGGCAGTTGCAGGCGAATGCTCCGACCGTCCAGGGAGTGCTTGAGGACGCTGTCCTCGCGCTCTCAGGCGTCTGGCTCACCGTCCACGCCGCCGGGCGAACCGATGCGGGCGTCCATGCGAGGGGCCAGGTGGCCCATGTCGATCTCGAGCGGCAGTGGGACACACGAATCCTGCGCAATGCGATCAACGCCCATTTGCGCCCGCATCCGGTGAGCGTTATCGCCATCGAAACGGTCGGGCAAGATTTCCATGCCCGCTTCAGCGCCATCCGGCGCAGCTATCTCTACCGGATCGCCAACCGCCCGGCGCCCTTGGCACTCGAGCACGGCAGGGCCTGGTGGCATCCCGTGACCCTCGACCATGCCGCCATGCATGAAGCCGCCCAGGCGCTCATCGGCAAGCACGACTTCACAACTTTCCGCGCCGCCTCCTGCCAGGCGCAGTCGCCGGTTAAGACGCTCGACCGCATCGATATCGGGCGTCGCGGCGACATGATCGATGTGACCGTCGAAGCCCGCTCCTTCCTGCATCACCAGGTGCGCTCGATGGTTGGCTCGCTCAAGCTCGTGGGGGAAGGCAAATGGTGTATCGGGGATATCAAGGACGCCCTCCTGGCGCGTGACCGCACGCGTTGCGGACCGGTGGCGCCGCCAACCGGGCTCTATCTCATGCGCGTCGACTATTAGGCTGGCTTTGCGCCCTGGTGGTCATCATGACCCCGATAACAATGATTGCCGCACCCGACCAAGTTAACAGCCGGTAGTGCTCGCCGAGATAAAGGACGCCGGCGCCGAGGCCGACAGCCGCCGCAACATAGCCGATCTGGCTCAGATAGACCGGACCGCCGACGGCTTGCAGGCGAAAAAAGAAGGCGAACATTGCCGAAGCCGAGGCGATCTGCGCCAGCACCAGGACCGGCATTTGGGCGAGAAGGGCGAATGACCCGCCATGGCCCAGACCGATGAGACCGGTGAGCAGCATCAGGGCGGCGGTAAGATGACTGCCTGCGGCAAGTTCGATCGGGCCTGAGTCCTTGGGCCAGTCATAGGTACGGTAGATATTGCCGGCCGCGAGACAGAACGGGATCAGGAGCCCGATCACCACCCGGAATAGTTCCGCCGGCCGGTCCACCACGCCCCGCGTCAGCGCCACCATCACCGCACCGATGAAGCCTGTGGCAATGCCGGCGATGCCGAGGAGGTTCGGGCGGCGCACGCCGAGCAGGATCGACAATACGAGGGTAATGACCGGCGACAGAGTGAACATGATGCCGGCATAGCCCGCACCCAGATGAGGAATGGCCGAAAACATCAGGAGATTGGGGATGGCATAGGAGATCGCCGCGACGATGATAAAATAGCGCAGGCGAGGCCGCGTCAGCTTGAAGAACTGCCGGCGCAGGGCGAGATTGAGAAAAAGAACGCTGCCCGCGCCACCGGAAATGACGAAGGCCCACAACATCGCCGGAATGCCGCCTTGGGTCGCCATCTTGCCGAAAGGCAGCGTCAGTCCGAGCAGACCGCCAGTGACGATCAGCAAACCGAAAGCCGAATTCCAGAGATGCTTCATTCACGCTCTAAGGCATCAACGCGCTCAGACCGAAGCTCAGCGCGGAGTCGGCCAGCAGAAAAGCAACGGCGACGGGCGTCGTCGTCTGCAGCCCAGCCTTGGCGACATACCAAGTCACATAGAGAAGCAGGATGAAGACAGCCTGCATCAGGATGAATGCGGGCTGCATCATGCCGGTCATGAGATGGATGAGGTGAGGGATGACGGTGAGGAGGGTGGCGGGAAGCCCCATCCAATTATAGATGATCATATAGCGGACATAGTTTTTTCCTGTTCCCAACAGCCACGCCAGCAGCGCTGCAATGAAAGGCCAAACCACGACCCCCGCCAGCAGATAGATGTAATCGAGGCCCAGATTCAACGCCGGCGGGTCTTCGCCTTCCTTTGCCTATTCGACACCAAACTGGTGATCCGACAGAAACAGCGGATAGACGAGAACGAGAAGCGGCAGGACCATGGCGAAGGAACGCCAGAAGCCCTCGATGGTCAGATTGAAATCCTCGTCCGCCAGAGGATCCCGCCACATCAGGCGCCAGCATCCCCGCATGGCGGCAAGCCCCTCCTCGACAAGCGTCACGCAGCCGCCCGATCGAAATAGGTCTCGATGATGGTGCGATAGATGGCGGCGAGATTGCGCAGATCCGCGATCGCGATCTTTTCGTCGACCTGATGGATAGTGGCATTGAGGGCCCCGAATTCGAGCACCGGGCAATAGTCCTTGATGAAGCGGGCATCCGACGTGCCACCCGAGGTCGAGAGCCTGGCCACGACGCCGGTCTCCGCCGCGATCGCATCGAGCACCACGCCGACAAAGGCGCCAGGCTCGGTGATGAAGGCATCGGCGCGAGGGATGATATCGAGGGCGAAGCTTCCGCCCATTTCGTCCTCCACGCTCTTGCAGACGCCCTTGACGGCGGCAGTGAGAGATTCCGTGGTCTGCTCCGTATTGAAGCGGATATTGAAGCAGGCCCTGGCATGCGCCGGGATGACGTTGGCAGCCGGATTGCCGACATCGAAAGTGGTGACGGCAAGCGTCGTCGGATCGAAGCGGTCATTGCCGCCATCGAATTCATGCGTGGCGAGCCGGTCGATAAGGCGGGCGAGTTTCGGGATCGGATTGTCGGCCTTGTGCTGATAGGCGACATGGCCCTGAATGCCGGCGATCTTCACCTCGAAGCTGAGCGAGCCCCTGCGTCCGATCTTGATCGTATCGCCGAGCCTGTCGGTCGATGTCGGCTCGCCGACGAGACAGTGATCTGGTATGTGGCCCTTTTCCTTCATCCAGGCGAGAACCTTTTTGGTGCCGTTGATGGCAGGCCCCTCCTCATCGGCGGTGATGAGCAGCGAGAGCGAGCCCGTAAAGGCGCCCTCCTTCACGGCATCGCCAGCAGCGGTGGCAAAGGCAGCGATCGAACCCTTCATGTCGGAGGCGCCGCGGCCGAAGAGAAAGCCGTTCTCCTGATGCGCCGCAAAAGGCGGCGCCGCCCAGTCTTCCAGCCGCCCTGGCGGGACGACATCGATATGGCCGGCAAAGCATAGATGCGGCGAGCCTCTGCCGAAGCGGGCGAAGAGATTATCGACATCGGGC
>VAZZ01000253.1 GCA_005884715.1 Alphaproteobacteria bacterium
CGCTCAAATATCGACCTGTTTGACGGACTGCTCCGCCAGCCGCACGGCTACTAGCGCAGCGATCAAGTTCAATCTAATATCCAACCCAGACAGCTCAGATGGGGCTGGTCGGTTGGGTCAACAGCCAGTTTGGGGAAGATGTCTGCCTGGTTTGATAATTGACTCGGACTTCGCAATGAGTGCTTACCAGCACATGAGGCGGTATCTCTACCGGGCCCAGCGCCTCCTCGACATTCCGGCTGTTCTCGAGCTGCTGCAATTCCGCGACCTCAGCCGTGCCTTCTACAGCGGTTTCTGGCAAGACTCCGCCACAAGCCTGGGAGCCTCCTGCGAAGTCTGGGAATTCGGTTACCACCGCATCGCCCGCAGCGGTCTTTCGACGCTGGTGCGCGGGTCGGGGGTGCGCCTCGACGATCATCTCATTCTCGCGTTGATGGGCAATAAGCTCCTGACCTATCGGCTTCTCGCCGAACAGGGGCTCGATGTGCCGCGGCATGTACGCTGCACACCCACCAACCTCGAGCCAGCGCACAGGCTGATGGCGGAGATCGGCAAACCCCTTGTCATAAAGCCGATGAGCGGAACAGGCGGCGGCCAGGGGGTGACCACCGGCATCACCGACGCCAAGTCGCTGCGCCGTGCGGCACGTTTCGCCTCGCGCTTCGACCCCGATCTCCTCGCCGAGGAACAGATCGAAGGCGCCTCCTATCGCCTGCTCTATCTTGACGGCGAACTTATCGACGCGGTTCGCCGTGATCCGCCGCGCCTGGTGGCCGATGGCAAAAGCACAATCCGGCAGCTCATGAAGTTGGAAAACCGCCGCAGGCTCACGGGCCGCCCTTTCACTGCGCTGCGTCCTCTCCGTCTCGACCGCGATGCGCAGAATTATTTGGCGGCCCATGGACTCTCTTCGTCCAGTATTCCGGCGGCGGGCGAGGTTATCGTCATCAAGCGCGCCGTCAATGAGAACAGTGCCGCCGAAAATCACGTAGTGCGGAGTGAAGTCCATCCCGCCACCGCAGCTCTCGGCGCGAAGCTCGTGCAAAATCTGGGTGTGAGGCTCGCCGGCCTCGACTTGCTCTGCCGGGATATCTCGCAGCCACTGACTCGTGCCAACGGTCTCATTAGTGAAATCAACACGACTCCGGGCCTGCATCACCATGTACTTATCGCAGATCAACACAATGCAGCGGCGGTGGGGGCGATCCTCCTCGGCCATCTGTTCGAAACCAGCAGCGGCGTGATCCGGACCGATGCAGCGGAAGCGGCGCCGGCCATTGCGGCTGCCGGCGGAGGATCGCGAAATGATGCTTGATGCCAGCTCTCCAGTCCCTATCCTCGGCGCCAGGGAGAATTCCCTGTCGTTAACCTGTCACCTGGGGAGCCCCGCCACCCGCCAGCGGCCCTCTCCATCCTCCACCGCATCACGGTCACGTGACGATGCCGCGGCCAGTTGCCCCGGAAGCCTTGCGCGATTTCGTCACCGCATTGTTTGTGGCCCATGGCGCCGTGCAGGCACAGGCCGCTTCCGCCGCCCGCCACATGGTCTGGTGCGAGATGGTGGGGCGGCAGAACTGGGGGCTCGAACGCGTCGCCATCCACCTGAAACGCATTGAGGCCGGCGTGCTGACGCCGCAGCATGAGGCAACAGTTTCGACCATCTCGCCCTCCATCGCACGCATCGATGGGCGCGGTGGGTTCGGCTATCACGCCGCCGAACGTGCCATGGAGCATGCCATCACACTAGCGCGCGATACTGGCATCGGCGTCGTGGGGGTGCGCAACAGCAATTTCTTTGGCGCCGGCGCGTATTACGTGAACATGGCTGCCGCGGCTTCGATGATCGGGTTCGCCATGAGCAACTCCGTTCCGCAGGTTGTGGCCTATGGCGGCCTCCGGCCGGTGCTTGGCACCAATCCCTTCGCCTTCGGCGCGCCCCGCAGGAACGGTGTGCACCTGCTGATCGACATGGCCACGAGTTCGCTCGCGGGTTCCACGGTGCGCGACCATATCGACAAGGGGATACCGCTGCCCGAAGGGGCCGCCATCGATGCAGCTGGAAATCCCATCACTGATACCGCCAAGGTGAGCAAATGGGCGCTCCTGCCCTTTGGCGGCCCCAAGGGCTTCGGAGTTTCGCTGATGGTCGAGATGCTCGCCGGCATCATCACCGGTGCCGGCGTGGGCGACGGTGTCGCCTCCATATACAAGGACTTCACCCGCGCCGGCGACAACGGCCATTTCCTCATGGCCCTCGACATCGCGCGCTGGATGGATCTGGATAGTTATCACGCCCGCTTCGAAGGTCTCGTCGCAGCGATCAAAGCTTCAGGCGATGGTGTTTTGCTGCCCGGGGAAGTGCGCTGGGAACACTATCGCGAGAGCTTGGCCAATGGCGTGGTTCTCGAAGGGCGGACCGCAGAGGCAGCCGCCAACCTTGCGGCGCAAGCGAAGCTCGCGCCACCTTGGGCGTGATCGTCGTGACATCGCGTCAGTGCGAAAAAAAAAGCAACTCGCGCACACAGGGTGAAGGCCCGGTGCCCAGCCTTGCAGCACTGAATGCCGACAATCGCAAACCGCCTCCTCGACTCTTTCTATAAACTGACCTAGCGTAATGACGCCTAGCTAAACGCGCCTGAATCGTTAGGTGAACGGCCAATCCAACACAGACTGCTCCCAATCAAAGGCCGGGCCTTGCCGGTCGAAAGAGGCAACCTCTGAGATTTGGCACAAGCTTTGCTTGTATTGGCACAAAGTTTACCAGCATAAATACAATAATGGCACTTTGAGCATGGAAACCACGAATTCGAAATCGGAGTGCATTGCCGTCATTGGCCTGGGTTACGTCGGCTTGCCGATCGCCGTTGCGTTCGCCCGGGCATACGAGAATGTGGTTGGTTTCGACATCTCAAAACGGCGTATTGAGGCGCTGCGGCACCATCAAGATTGGACGGAAGAGGTCAGCACCGAAGAACTGAAGAACTCGACGCTGAAGATCACGTCCGATCCCGAGGGTCTCAAGGGCAATTCCTTTTTTGTAATCACTGTTCCAACTCCGGTCGACCATCTTCATCGGCCGGACCTCGGCTCCATCAAGAGTGCCTGCCGCATTATCGGCCCCTATATCAGCAAGGGCTCCGTCGTCGTTATCGAGTCCACCGTGTATCCAGGCGTAACGGAAGACATCTGTGGCCCGCTTCTCGAACAGATTTCAAAGCTGAAGCGCGGCCGCGACTTCAAGCTCGCCTACTCGCCCGAGCGCATCAATCCCGGAGACAAGGAGCATCGCCTTGAGACCATACCCAAGATCGTTTCCGGCGAAGATGCCGAAACGCTCGACCGCGTGGCTGGTGCCTATAGCAAGATCGTCAAGGCAGGCATCTATCGCGCCCAGAGCATCAAGGTCAGCGAGGCAGCAAAGGTCCTCGAGAACACCCAGCGCGATCTCAACATTGCCCTGATGAACGAGCTCTCGCTCATTCTCGATAGAATGAACATCCGCACCAAGGACGTGCTCGACGCAGCCGGTACAAAATGGAACTTCCTCAAATTCTCGCCGGGCCTTGTCGGCGGACACTGTATCGGCGTTGATCCGTACTACCTGACGACGGCTGCAGAGGCGCTCGGCTACTACCCGCAGGTCATTCTCGCTGGCCGCCGCATCAATGACGATATGGGCCGTATTGTCGCTCGCAAGACAGTGAAGATGCTGGTCGAAACGGGCTCGCTCGTGCGCGACGCCAGGGTTGGCGTGCTTGGGCTGACGTTCAAGGAAAATGTTCCTGATCTCCGCAATTCGAAAGTCGCCGATATTGTTTCCGAATTATCGGAATTCGGTATCCAGGCCCTCGTTCACGATCCTTGTGCCAGCGCTCGCGAAGCCCACAAAATATATAGCATCAAATTGCGTGAGTTGGACTACCTCACCGGCCTTGATGCGCTAATTCTCGCAGTCAGCCATCGTCAGTACCTCGAAATGGCCAGTAGCCTAACCGACCGTATCCGGCATGGCGGCGTGCTGATCGACATCAAGTCAGTTTTCGATCCGGCAACCATCCGCGACGACATTCTTTACTGGAGCCTCTGAGGTGATGTGGCCCGGAAAGGTAATCCGGCGGCAAACGGTCCCGTCCTGCTTTGAAGTGCCCGACGGCGTGATCGAACAGATAAATGAGGTCTAGTGACTGG
>VAZZ01000022.1 GCA_005884715.1 Alphaproteobacteria bacterium
TCGCGGCCATAGCGATCGATGAATTCCGCTTCCACGATATGCGTCGGCCTGATCCGCGGCGCCTTTTCGAGGCCCATTATCTCCGCCTGCAGCCTCGCAATGGCGAGCGAGGCTACGCCGACCTGCTGGCCATGCGTTGTGCCGGGATGGGCGGGGCCGGCAAACATGTCGATCCAGTGCGATACCTGGTGCTCGCCCATCGAGCCGTGATGCGAGATGCCGGTGAAGCAGACACCGAGCCCGCACAGCGTCAGTACGCGATGGAGCATGCCATTGGCGGCGACCTCATGCTTGGCAAGGCCCCTCGCCGCCTTGAGCATCGGCGCCTCGTCGTCCTTCTGCAGCACATAGGGCACGGAAGAATAGAAGGTGCCGAACAGCCGGTGCGAAGCCCACCAGTCGATTTGCGCGGTTGACCGGCACAGGCAGTCACCGAGGCCCGCCGCCGACAGCCAGGTGGGCGCGTCGGCTGAAACCTTGAGATCGAGGAAGATGCCTTTGGGCGCGTGCGCCGGCAGCGACGTCTTGTAGCCATTGGCAAGCGTCACGGATGCGGTCGATGCGGCGTAGCCATTCATCGACGCCGCCGTGCCGAAAGTGGCATAGGGCCGGCCATCCTTGAAGGTCGCATATTTGCAGGTATCGCTGAGCGCGCCCGAGCCTACCGCGATCAGCGCATCGGCATGGCGGGTTTTCTCCTGCACCAGCGCGATCGTCGGCTCATCGCATTCCATATTGCCCGGCATGATGATCTCATCGATCGTGCCGAGCGCCTTGAGTTCGCGCCCGACCCGCCGTCCCATCGCCTCTATGGTGTTGCTGTCGGATACCACGGCCAGCCGCTTGCCGAGCTTGAGGGGGGCTGCGACATCGGCCGCCCCGCCATCGAGCGTCTCGGCAAGCAGGATGGTCTTGAACGGCACTTTGGCGGGCTCGCCCGTTTCGGGATCGACCCAGTCGCCGGCGACCACATCACTGATCAGTTCATTCCAGTCACGCCTGGCTTCAGGCATTATGTCACTCCTTGGGCAAAGGCGGCCATGCGTGCATTCCATTTCGAAAGCGACGGCCAGAGATCGGCATAGATGAGGGAGAGCTCCGCATAGCGCGCATGCGCGCGCTTGTCGGGGGCGAAAGTCCTGGTAAGTGAGCCCGCCATGGCGCGCGCCGCTTCGGTGACGGATGAATACCACCCTGCCCCGGCCGCCGCCGCGACCGCGGCGCCGAGCGATGAAGCCTCGATGGTCGTCGAGCGCTGCACCAGGCGTCCCGTCGCATCAGCGATGATCTGGCACCACAGATCCGATGCGGCGCCGCCGCCAATGGCGACGAAATGATCGATGGGTTCGGTGACTTTCGATATCCGCTCAGTGACCATCGCCTGTTCGAGCGCTACACCTTCGAGGAGTGCGCGATAGACATCGCCGCGCCGGTGCGAGGCGGTGAGGCCGGCAATGACGCCGCGTGCATTCGAATCCCAATAGGGTGTCATGCATCCCGACCAATAGGGCACCAGTGCCAGCCCGTTGGCGCCGATCGGCGATTGCCTCGCCTCGGCCTCGAGTGTCCTGATGATCTGGGCATTTTGACTTGGATCGATATTGAATAGCTGCTCCACCATCCAGTTGACTAGGAAGGTGCCGGTGCGCTGGCAGGATTCATAGATATAGCCCTCCTCGGCGAGCGCATTCATGGTGCGGAAAGCAGCATCATGGACATAGGCCTTGCCAAAACTGCCGGACACGACGGCCGTGCCGAGATTGAGATAGGCGCGACCTTTCTCGAACACATTGGCGCCGCTGCCGGCGCATTGCCCATCGCCGCCGCCGGCGATCACCGCGACATCGACAGTGAGTCCGGTCGCCTCGGCAGCCGCCGGGCAAACATTGGCGATCTTTTGCCCAGGTCGCATGAGATTAGGCAATTGCGTTCGC
>VAZZ01000023.1 GCA_005884715.1 Alphaproteobacteria bacterium
TTGTTGCTTGCGCGGATTTCCACGAGGCCGACTTCATCGTGATCGGGGCGCACGGCCGGCGTAGAATCGCCGACTTGTTCCGCCGATCTGTGTCGAGAGTCGTCGCCGATACCGCCAATTGCCCGGTCCTTATCATCAGACAAGTCCGCAACCGATGGCCTGGCCACGGTTCCCTTCCCTATCGCGAAGCAGCGTGAATCCGCTACGAATGACCGGGGAAAGCAGCAAGCTCTCTTTTGATCCGATCGCGGTCAGCGAGATGTATCCTTTGGATATCTCGGAAAGTTTCCAGAAGGCTTTGGGCCATCGCGGTGTCGTGACCGGCATTCTCAAGATTGGCGACGATCCGCGTCTGGCTGGCTAAATGTTCATAACCGCGAGCAATATGCCGTTCAGCGAGAGCCAGATGCGCCAAGGCCATGGCCTTATCCATGGTCGTTTTTAGCACGGTTTGACGTGCCGAGGAGAATATTCGCCCGGCACGGTTTTCGGTTGGCGCGGGCCTGCGGAAAGGCTTTCGCCGTCGAAGGATCCGACTTTTAACACAGGTTAAGGCCATGTCGTCCTGGAGTCGTATAGTTTCCCGGCATCACCTTCAGTCCCTCCGGCGGGCTTCTTTTTCGTTAGAACGGATCGGGCGGTTCTTTGCTTAGAAGGCGTGTCAAGTGCGTGCGGTAATCACTCAAAATTCGTTCATAGCTCTCGAGGAGGTCTTCCGCCATTCCGGTCGGATCGCCGCGGCGAGTCATTTGGAGCAAAATCTTCCTCTGCCGCAAGACGATGATTTCGGCTTTGCGGACCCGGTAAGTAGCCAGTTCGATGTCGGCACTCATCGGCATGCCCAGTCAACCATCGAAACCAGCCACCGTTCCTCTAATGAGCGGCAATGTGCATCGGCATATATGCCGACAGGAACCGGTGGGTCGCTGCGGCATTTGAAGCTCTGAACGATGATGGCAAACCGCGATATTGTGGCGATTGGCACATCAGCGGGGGGGCTCGACGCTTTGCGCTTGCTCGTATCTGAGCTACCTGCCGAGTTTCCCGCCGCGCTGCTCGTTGTCATGCATTTATCGCCGAGATTTCCCTCGATGATCGACAGCATCCTCACTCGGTTAGGGGGGATGCCGGCACATTTTGCCGAAGAGGGCGAACCGGCGCGACGCGGCCGCATCTATCTGGCACCTCCTGACCGCCATCTGCTCTATGACGGCCGGTCCTTGTCGTTAGGCCTCGGGAGCCGCGAAAACTATTCACGCCCGTCGATCGATCCCCTGTTCCGTTCGGTAGCCCGATGCTGCGGCCATCGTGCGATCGGCGTTCTGATGACCGGTACGATGACCGACGGAAGTTCCGGCCTGCATGTCTTGGGCGCCTGCGGAGGAACGACGGTGGTGCAAGATCCGGAAGACGCAGCTTTCGCCGAAATGCCGGCAACGGCGCTGCAAAAGGGAGCAGTCGACCACGTCGCGACCTTGGCGGCGATGCCGGCGCTCCTGAGCAATCTGGTGCGCCAGCCTGCCGGCGCCAAGAGCGAAGCCCCTGAATATCTTGAGCACGAGGTTGAAATGGCAAAAACCGGTAGATCGACCATTGGCCTGATGGACGGAATAGGGCGCCGCTCTTTCGTCACTTGTCCCGAATGCGACGGCGTCACGTGGGAAATCGAGGAAGGCGGCACTCTCAGATATCGCTGCCATTTCGGCCATGCCTTCTCGGCCGATCTGGTCAATATTGCACTCGAGGATTCGATTTCACGGGCGCTCGCTGTAGCGGTCCGCTCCTTTGACGAACGCGCCGAGATCGCTCGTGAGCTCGAACAGCAGGCGGAACGCAAAGGGCGCCCTTCAAGCGCCAAAATGTGGCGCGAGAGAATTGCTACCCTGAATTTGGAAGCCTCGATCATTCGCGATGCGATAAGACGGATCAGCCGGCTGAAGAAGGCTGAACTCTCTTCTCTCGAGA
This sequence comes from Alphaproteobacteria bacterium, assembly GCA_005884715.1. Lineage (GTDB taxonomy): Bacteria > Pseudomonadota > Alphaproteobacteria > Rhizobiales > Aestuariivirgaceae > Taklimakanibacter. The sequence goes on from VAZZ01000023.1 coordinate 1,966, forward strand.
ATGAGGCCGCCCTTCAGCAAAACCGACCGTCTGCAGTGGTTTCCCGGTGAAGCCGTCAAGCCCGTTTTTGGAACTCTAGGATGAGTTGCTACTTTATCGTGGGACGCAGAATGAAAGGAATTTCCCATGAAACGCAGTGAATTCATCCGCGCCAGCCTCCTTGTTCCGCTGGCACCAGTCCTGCTGACGAGCCTTAGTGGCGCTGCCACAGCCGTCACTGTCAAGGCCGCCGAATTCGTAGAAAAGGCTGGCATTGCCGGCCAGTTCGAGATCGATTCGAGCAAGCTTGCCGTCGCAAATGCCAAGAACCCCGAGGTGAAGTCCTTTGCCGAGCGGATGATCAAGGACCATACCGCCGCAGCCGAGGAGCTCAAGGCCACGGTCGGCACCAAATATAAAATGCCCGCAAAATTGGATGCCACGCATCAGAAGATGATGGATAAACTTACATCGGCAAGGGCTGCCATTGATGCACCCTATGTCAAGATGCAGATCGAAGCGCACAAGCAGGCCGTGGAACTTTTCAGCGCATTTGGAAAAGGCGGCGACGACGCCGCACTCAAGGCCTTTGCCATGAAGACCCTTCCGACCCTCAAAACGCATTATGA
>VAZZ01000033.1 GCA_005884715.1 Alphaproteobacteria bacterium
GGCGTCCATCAGCCCGGTGAAAGCCATTTTGAACTGCTGCGCGCCTTCGCCCGGGATGCCGTGCTTGATGAGATATCCAGAAATCTCACCGCGCATGCCTATCGCACTCATGAATTTGGCGATTCCCTCCTGCTCTACCGTAAAGACGGCATAGGCAAAGCCCACTCACACTTCACATGAAGCCACGTCAGGCTGCATTCACATCGGCGGCATCTTGGCAAATTTCGCCAGGGCTGGATCGAGGTGGTCCCAGGCGTGGCCGCGCACGGTGTATGTCACCGCCTGCGGCTTATATCGGCTCGCATCGTCAAGGCTCGCCGCATGCACGGTGAACAGATCGGGCATGGCCGCGAAGGTCAGATAGACCGGCGCACCGCAAGTGGGACAGAAAGAGTGCGTCTTCATATTGCCGCTATCGCCGGCGACGTCCCAATGCGCCGCCTCACCGGTGAGCCTCACCTGCGCCTTGCCTGCAAAGGTCAGATAGGATCCATGGCCGGTGCCGCTGCGTTGCTGACAATGACGGCATTGGCAGTCGTTCATAAACACCGGTTCGCCAGGGATCTCATAGCGGATTGCGCCGCATGCACATCCACCGGTATAGGCTTTGCTCATCTTTTCACTCCTGTCGTGAAGCTTGTCGGGTCGCGAAGGCTGATCACCGCCCGATAATTCGCGATGAGCTTCAGCCATGGCGCCAAATGAATGGCGCTCATCATCACATACATGACGGCCATGCTGTTCAGCGGGGATGCCCCCGAACAGTTCATGTTCGCCGGATCGCCACCGAGAAACCCTGTACCCAAAGCCATGACGGCGAAGATCGGCGCGGCCGCAAGGTTCAGGCATTGGGCCGCGCCAAGGGGTCCGACCTTGCCGTCTTTGGCGCGCGGGGTCTCAGATTCATTCTCGGCGGCAATCATTGATCGTACCCCAGAGCCCGTCCAGTCCGCGCGCATAGGTGGAATACGTGTGGTAGACAATGCCGTCCTCGAGCACGAAGGCGCTCATGCCGGGCCGTTCGCGCGTGTAGGTGGCGACGTCGGTTCCCGTCATGACCGCGTTTTCGGCGACAGGCCCCTCGCCCTGTTTCGTTATTGCATCGCCGATCCCGAGCATGGTCCATGCGGGCTCTCGATTATAGTTGTATTCGATGCCGCCCTCGCGCTGTTGCGCTTCGCTGAAGGAGACATTGAAGTCGAAGTTGAAATCCCCGCCAGAAGAGGACGCCCAGGGAAATGTCCAGCCCATCCGTTTCTTGTAGGCTTTGATCTTCGCAAGCGGTGCCCGCGACACCGCTGAAAGCGTCACATCGTGGTTGGCCAGGTGGATGGCGAAGCCGTTGAACCCATCGGCTATGGTCGAGCAGGTGGCACAGCCTGCGGTATATTCGGGCCCGAACATGTAGTGGTAGACGAGCAGCTGCGAGCGGCCTCTGAAGAGGTCCGCCAGTGATGCGCCACCTTCATCGGTCTCGAAGCGGTAGCCTTTGTCGACCCTGACCCAGGGCAACTCCTGGCGCCTCAGCGCCAGTTCATCGCTGCGCCGGGTCAGCTCTTTCTCCGCCTTGAGCAGGTCGAGCCGCGCCGCCAGCCATTGTTCATGTGTTCCGGTTGAATGTGTTGTCATGGGTCGTCTCCTTCAGGGGTGGTGACTGTCAGATAGAATAGTGTTGAGTAACGAAGGGGTGGGAGTGACAAGTATGGCGGGATTTCTTTGTTCCGACTGATCACGGCCGCAGCGTCAATTCAGTGGTCTTGATGCGCGAGGCAGAGAACATCGCGATAGACGCAGAGCTCATCGAGCAGTTCCTTCTCCTCGGCCAGGATCTTGGCCTTCTCCGCCTCTCCAATGAGCTGGATCATGTAGCTCTGCTCGGCGTTGCCCTGCCTGTCGATGAAGGGATAGAGCAGGCTTGCGTGAACGCTGAGATCGGGAGCGGCGCCAATGTCCTCGTTGGTGATGAAGGGCGCATAGAACATCAGATGCGGCATGGCCATCGAATGAACCTTCATGTCGGGAGGTCCCACCGTGCGCATGATGGGTGACACCATATAGGACAGGCCGGGCTTTTCCGGGACTGCATAGGTCTTATCCCGGTAGCGTTTCTCGATTTCAGATTTCAGAGCGGCAGCGTTCAGTCCTTGTGCGCGCAATGAGGCCGCGTCCATGATGAACTGCAGATAGGTCTTCGTGCCAGCAGCGTCGTAGCAGAGAGGAATGTAGATATCGTTGCGAAAGTCGGCCAGTTCCCAGGCCGTGCGCTCGACGATGCATGTCACACCATTCGTTCCCTTGCGGGCAAGCTGATATCCCTTACCGGGATCGAGGAGATAGACGGTTGCCTGCGCGCGCAATGCCGGAGGCGCTGCGCTGAGAGCGAACCGGGTTTCAAGCTTGGCCGGCATCGGCTCGAGTGCCGTATCGCTCGCCTGGCCCGGCGTCGCGGCCATGCCCATGAGGCTGACAGTGATGAGTGTGGCGGCCCATCTGATCTTCATGACTTACTCCATATTCGGGGTGGGGTGTTGTCAGACAGAGTAGTGAGAGGTATCGAACCAGCGGGAGTGACAAGTTTGGCGGGATTCCAGTGGACTCACTGATCACGGCTGCGGCGCGGGCGCTTGCCACGGGTGATCCTCTTGGTGCCTTGAAGCGGATTGCGCTGCGCGAGGATGCGCCGGCACTGGCGCTGCGCGGCGTCGCCATGGCGCAGCTCGGCGAGCTCGATCGCGCCAAGGCCCTTCTCAAGCGGGCGGCGCGCGGCTTCGGTCCGAAAGAGGCCGTGGCCCGCGCCAGATGCATCGTCGCCGAGGCCGAGATCGCCCTCGCGTCACGCGACCTCTCTCGAAGTCCGCCGCCTCCTCCTGATCGGCCGCCTCGATGAGGCCGAGGGCAGGCTCGCCGGGCTCGATCCCGCACCCTTCGCGCCCGCCTTGATGGCCGCCCATGAGCTGGTGGTCGCAGGCATCGCGATGCGCCGTCTCAGGACGGCGGCGGCGCGGGCAGCGCTCGCAAGGGCCGAGACCGCCGCAGGCCAGGCCCGTATCCCCGCCCTGACGGCAGAGGTGGAAAGCGCATCCCGTGTCCTGAACACGCCCGCCGCGCGTCTCATTGCGCGAGGCGAGGAGCGGCCTCTCCGGCTCGCCGAGGTCGAAGCGCTGCTGGCATCGTAGGCGCTCATCGTCGATGCATTCCGTTATGTGGTGCGTGACGCAAATATGGCGGTCACACTCGCCAAGCGTCCGGTGTTGTTCGCGCTCGCCCGCGCGCTCGGCGAAGCGTGGCCGGGGGACGTGTCGAGGGATATGCTCGTCGCGCGAGCGTTCGGGGGAAAGCACTCCGATGAATCGCATCGCGCGCGGCTTAGGGTCGAGATCGGGAGGCTGCGCAGAATGCTGCGGAAACTTGCGGGTGTGAATGCCACCAAGCGCGGCTTTGCGTTCGAGCCGCACCATGCGAGCGAGATCGTCGTGCTGGCGCGACCCGTCGAAGAGCGCCATGCGGCGGTGCTCGCCTTCCTTGCCGATGGTGAATCCTGGTCGAGCTCGGCGCTCTCGCTCGCCCTTGGCTCGAGCCAGCGCAGCGTGCAGCGGGCGCTCGACCAGCTTGCGGCGCAAGGCAAGGTGCAGTTCTATGGCCACGGGCGCGCGCGCCGGTGGATGACCCCGCCGGTGCCCGGATTCACGACGACATTGTTACTCCCCGCCCCTCTGCCGAACGACTAGGATGGATGTATGAAACGATCAGCCGCCAAAATTCTCCGTGAATATGGACCCTTTCCAGGTGTCGAGAAGGTAAATGGCGTCACCTATGATGGCCGGCATGTCTGGTTTTCTGCCGGAGACACGCTGAATGCCTTCGATCCCGAGAGCGGCAAGACAGTGCGCTCGCTCGATGTCGCCGGACATGCGGGAACGGCCTTCGATGGCGAGCACATTTATCAGATCGCCGAAGATCGCATCCACAAAATCGATCCGAAATCCGGCCGCGTGCTCTCGACGATTCCCGCACCCGGCGGTGGTAGTGACTCTGGCATGGCCTGGGCCGAGGGCGCGCTGTGGGTGGGACAATATCGCGACGGGAAGATCCATCAGATCGATCCCGAGACGGGCAAGATCCTGCGCACCATCGAGTCCAACCGCTTCGTCACCGGGGTCACCTGGGTGGATGGCGAGCTCTGGCATGGCACCTGGGATGGTGATGAGAGCGACGTGAGACGCATCGATCCCCAAACGGGAAAGGTGCTCGAGAGGCTCGATATGCCACCCGGAACGGGCGTGTCGGGACTCGAATCCGATGGCGGCGATCAATTCTTCGCCGGCGGCGGAAGCAGCGGCAAGGTACGCGCCATCCGCCGGCCCAGATAGGCCTTCACAGG
>VAZZ01000254.1:0-4276 GCA_005884715.1 Alphaproteobacteria bacterium
GCCTGGTGCGCACATTTCGTCGAGGTGCGTGTCGATGAGGATTTCGGCACCGTGCGCGTGTCGCGCTTCGTCTCCGCATTGGATTCAGGCCGCCTCTATAATCCCAAGCTTGCCGAGAGTCAGTGGAAGGGCGGCATCATCATGGGCATCGGCCAGGCGTTGCTCGAAGAGGGTCTTGTCGATCCCCGCCATGCGCGCGTCATCAACAACAATCTCGGCGACTATCTCATCGCCACCAATGCCGATATCCCGGATATCGAGACGATCTCGGTCGGCGTGCCGGATTTCCATGCCTCGGCACTTGGCGGCAAGGCAGTGGGCGAACTCGGCATTGTCGGCGTGGCGCCGGCCATCGCCAATGCGGTCTATCATGCGACGGGAAAGCGCATACGCGATCTGCCGATCACGCTGGAGAAGCTGATCGGCTGATCGGCCGGGTCTCAGGGATGCAGCAGGCGGACTTCGGTTCCGTGCACAGTCGTGCTCTCGGCCATGTCGCTCTTGCGCCCCGATACCAGCACATTGATGTTGGCATCGCCCGCCGATGCGCCGGGCCAGCGGCCCTTGTGAACGATGCCGACGCCGCGCTGGGTCATATCTGAAATGGTGACCGCGAGCGCCAGGCGCCCATTCTCATTGGCAAGCAAGATGGGATCGCCTTCGGCAAAGCCCGCTTCTGCCGCATCGTCGGGATGAAGCGTGATGGTGGGCGGGCCGAGCCGCCGGCGGATGACCTTGTCATTGCCGTAGCTCGAATTCATCAGCCAGAGCGAGGCCGGCGACAGGATCCGCACGCGCCCGTCGGCGGGCCGTGCATCTGCATGGGGGAGCGGCACGCGCGGCAGGCCCTGATCCTCGGCGCGCCTACTCGCCAGTTCGATGCGGCCGGAGGGTGTCGGAAAGACGAATTCGGCGAACTGGATGCGGGGTTGCGGGAACAGCGTTGCCGTGCCGATCCTGGCGAGATCGGCAAATGAGCCGCGATAAGGCGTCTGCGCCAGGAGTCGGGAAATCAGCGCCTCATCGGTCTCGAAGAGCTCGGGGTCGTCATAGCCCATCACCCGAGCAAGTCTTCGGAAGATTTCCTGATTGGAAAGGGCAATGCCCGGCGGATCGGCCGCCTTTACTTGTGCCGATACCGTCAGGTCGAAATAGGGCATCACCAGATCGTTGAATTCGAGGAAGCTTGCCGCCGGCAGCACGATGTCGGCATAGGCGGTCGTGTCGGTGCGGAAGAGATCGATGGCGACATGAAAAAGATCGTCTCGTTCGAGGGCGCGGCGCAGCCGTCCCTGGTCGGGCGAGGAGGCCGCCGGATTGTTGTTCCAGTTGACGAAGGCGTTGGCTTTTGCAGGGTCTTCAAGGGTCGCTGCAAGATCCATATGGCTTATGGAGGAGGCACCATTGCGGGCGAGCGACGGCACGGTCAGTGTCGTCATGTCGATCCCGCGCGAGCCTGTCCCATTCATGTAGCAGAAGCCGGCGCCGGCCTTGCCGAGATTGCCGGTGAAGGCAACGAGCGCGGCGATGGCCCGGAACACATTGCCACCCGTGGGTTGGCGCTGCACACCCTGTCCGAGCCAGAGAAGCGATGGTCCCGCGCCATAGGCGATGGCCGCCTCTTCGATCAGTGTTTTGGGAACGCCGCAGAGCGTCGATGCACGGGCCGGCGTCATCGCTTCGATCACCGGAACGAGCTCCTGCCAGCCGATCGTGTGAGCGGCGAGAAAGGCCTTATCGGTGAGACCTTTCGAGTGAAGGACGTTCAAAAGCGCAAAAGCGAGCGCCGCGTCGGTGCCGGGCATGAGCTTGAGGTGGATGTCCGCTGCCTTTGCGGTGTCATGACCGATTGGATCGATGACGATGATCCTGGCCCCTGCCGCGCGGGCCTCCTTCAGCCAGAATTTGTCCTGGTGCGGGGCTGAGTGCGATGGGTTGGCGCCCCAGACCAGAATGGTCTTCGAATCTCGAGCCGTCCGGGGATCGAAGCCTTCCAGCGAATTGCCGAAGACGAGTTCGAGTGCCGCGTGGCCGGCCTTGTTGCAGACCGTATCGGGATCGACTTCGGTCGCGCCGATCCGGTTGAACAACCGGACGGGGTAGGCGCCGCCGAGGAGGCCCACAGTACCGGTATAATGTGTGTGGAGGATGGTGCGCGCCGCGCCCCGATCAATCAGATCATGGAATTTCGCTGCGATCTGGCCCAGCGCTTCGGCCCAGGAGATGGCCTTGAATTCGCCTTTGCCCTTGGCGCCGATGCGCTTCAGGGGAGTGGCGAGCCTGAGTGCCGTGTCTCGCCAGGCGCCATTATAGGCGATCGCGCATTTGCCGCAGAGCGCTCCCCGGCTGATGGCGTGATCCTTGTCACCGAGCACATTGGCGATGATGCCGTTCTTCCTGGTGACGGTGATGCCGCAGGCATCGTAACAATCGCGAGGGCAGGTCGTCTTCACGGTTTCGGCAGCGGCCATCAGTCATCGTCCCGTATCTTGCGCCGATGATCCATAGCATGGGAGGGGATTGACGGTAGCGTCCACTTGAGCGCGGAGTGTTCAGACCAATTGATTCAAGGTTTGTTTCATGACGGCCATGCCTTGTTCCATCATGGCGGCCATGGTCGCCGCGGCCTCATCTGGTAGAAGATCGGCAATCCACACGACCGTTGTTTCGCCTTTTGCATTGGCGAAGACTTGCGCCGAAGCGTTATGATGAGAAGCGATCCGCCATCGGCCGACCAGACGACCCGGCGGTTCTTCTGATCGATGGCCAGATCTGTTCGCGTACGGTCATGCCATTGCCGAATGTCACGATGCGCGCCCCGGGTTCGAGCCGAGTATCGACCACAAATCCTGGTACGAGACGGGTGTGGAGGGCGCCGATATCGCGAAGCGCGTTCCATACGTCCTCCACCCGTGCTTTTGTCGAAATTTCCCTGCGGACCGAAGCCACTCAGGCAGCCTTGTTTTCCTGCTGCTTCATGAATTCTTCGGCGCGCTTCTTCAATTCGGGCATGGCGACGTCTTCGGTATGCGTCGCAATCATCCAGCTGTTTCCGGAGGGATCCTTCACGCCGCCGGTGCGGTCGCCATAGAACATATCCATTGGTTCCATGATGGTCTTGCCGCCGGCCTTGACCGCCTGCCGATAGACGTTGTCGACATCGGGAACATACAGGCAAAGGGTCGATTCCGTTGCCTTGGCCTGTGGGCTCTCGTCAGCGATCATCACGCGTGAATCGCCGATCTTGACCTCCGCATGCATGAGCTTTCCATTCGGACGCTTGAGGGGCTCAAATGCCATTTCCGCGCCAAATGCTCGCTTGAGGAACTCGATGACCTTGTCGGCACCTCGAACGGTCAGATAAGGCGTAACGGCATGATAACCCTCAGGAATAGGTTTTACTGACATAACATGTCTCCTTTTCATGGATTGATCTGGGGAACGGGCCTGGCCATTGGAGGACAGGCAACGCATCAACGTTAACGGCCGGCCGCGCGAGAAGTTCCTGAGCCTGGCGTCGATTGCGTGAAACGTGATGTGCAAACAAAATAAAACAGATGTTCCCGTATGTGCTCAGCCGAGAAATCGATCGAGGACATTGCGGGTCACTTTGATGACCATCTCGTCCCGACGCAAGAGACCCGCCACCCATTCGCAGGTGCCGGCGTGAAAGACCTCGCCCTTGCCGCGGCGAAAATTCACGATCATCCCTGAACCGCGCTTGGTCGCCTCGATCGCTTCTGCAGTGGTGCTTCCGGTCAGGACCGAAGCCACATATTCCGCATCCTCGGCGCCGAGAAAGACCTTGCCCGGGACAATCGTCGGACCTTCCTCGATCGTCGAGGAAAGACCGAGCGCCAGGATCTCGAGAGCTTCGGGCGCAATCTCGCCTGGCGCGACATGAGGCAATCCACCACGGATCTCATAGTCAAGGCCATCGACCTCATAGCCGAAGATGACTGAGCCGGCGCCGAGCACGTCGCCATAATAGAGACCGGTCCCAGCAAAGGCCCAATGATCCGGCCGATAGACGGGAAATCCCTTGGCGCCGCGGGGCGAGCAGCCGGACCAGCTCGCATAGAGGCCGCGCGTCGCGTTGAGTCCGAAGGTGAGCGCGCCCGGCCGGGCGATTTCCCTGGCTTCCCAGGATTCGGTCACCAGGTGGCGCGGACCGGTGACCATGAAGGGACCGTTCTTCTTCGCCAGATATTTGTGGCAGACCTGGGTCTGTCCATCCTGTTCGAGCCGGATCTGCCACATGAAGTTTCCGGCGAAA
>VAZZ01000254.1:4332-6057 GCA_005884715.1 Alphaproteobacteria bacterium
TGTCAGGCCTGAAATGAAGGTCGCTCTGCGCGATGACATCGACTTCATAGCCCGCCGCTTCCGCCCAGCGCACGAAATGCCGCTCATAGCTGGCCCATCCGGCGGATGCATATTTCTTGCTGTAACCATTGGCATAAGCCCATTCCATATGCGGATAGCGAGGCTCGGCCATCATCGCCGGCGCAGCCATCAGCGTCGGACGCGGTGCATCGGACGGCAGCGAGACAAAGCCCTTGGCGTAGGGGCGATGGATGCTGAGCACGGCCGAGAAGAGATCGCCATTAGGGCCGGTGAAGCCCTGATAGTGGTTCGATCCGCCCCAGTCATTATAGGCTGTCCAGGTCGAGGTCGCAGCAATCAGCAGAAGACGGCCGGGCGAGTCCTTGGCCGGCTTCGGGCGCACGATCAACAGATGATCATGCGTGTCGGCAACCGAGCCTTCATCCAGGCAGCGCGTTCGCACGATATAGACACCGGATCGCCAATCCGGGCTGATCTCGAATTCAAGCGCAATCGGCCAGTCGCAGCCCTTCACCGAGCAGTCATCGGGAAGTGGATGTAGCTTCCCCGGCAATCCCTTGCGTTGCAGGACCATCTCTTGCCTGACACTGAAGCTTCACCCTGTCGCCCGGCAAATAGGATTGGGCATCCGTATAGGACCAGACGCGATGGCGGGTTAGGGCATCGGCGCGGGGCCGCTCGGCATAGTTGCCGAGCACGGCTTGCGCGAGCCATTCGGCGGTAGGGCGTACGGGATCGGCTGTCATGAAGAGGGACTAGCAAATATCCGTCCTCTTCAAAAGCCGCCGCCATCCGGGCACTTCCAAGCCATCACCAACCCAGTATATTGACCGCCGACATGCAAAAAGAACGCATCAACCTTCCTGCCGGCAGGTCCGGTCCCGGCAGTGCCTGCCGCATTTTGATCGACGCCTATGGAATACCGCATCTCTACGCGGCCAATGAGGCGGATCTGTTCTTTCTGCAGGGCTTCAATGCCGCGCGCGACCGGCTCTGGCAGATCGATCTCTGGTATAAGCGCGGCCTCGGGCGCCTCGCGGCGAATTTCGGCGAGGCATATCTCGTACACGACATCGCGGCACGGAAGATCCTCTATCGCGGCGATCTGGATAAGGAATGGGCTGCTTATGGCCCGGATGCGAAAGCGATCTTTGGCGCCTTTGGCCGGCCGAATTCGTCCATACGGGGACAGAGCCTGACTTTTGGAGCGCCGATGAGGCGATCACCGTGCGCTTTCATGGCCTGACCCAGAATGTCGAGAACGAGGTCGCACGCGCCCGCTTGCGGGCCGACGGCGATGACGCTTGCGAGCGCTTCCTCGGGCGGCTTCAGCCGCCGCTTGACGATGGATCGACATTCACACAAGCAGAGGCGGGTCTCCTCGAGGCAGCGCTCGTCACCTATCGCCATGCAGTCGATCCGATCTCTTTCGCCGGAGCACCCACTGGCGCAGCTGGCGGCCCGGATGGTTCGAACGCCTGGGCAATCGCGGCCTCGCGTACAGAGAGCGGCAAACCTATTCTGGCGAGCGACCCGCATCGCGCTTTGACTACGCCATCCTTGCGCTACATCGTTGGCCTGCATGCGCCGGGCCTCGATCTGGTCGGTGGCGGTGAACCGATGCAACCCGGCATTTCGATCGGACATAACGGAACGGCGGCGTTCGGACTGACGATCTTTCCCGCCGATCAGGAAGATCCCGTT
>VAZZ01000259.1 GCA_005884715.1 Alphaproteobacteria bacterium
CCCACAGATCAGGCGGCTGATCTCGAGATCGGCAGCCAGCTTTATGCGGTCGGGACGGAGAGTCATTTTCTCTTTTCGTCATCCCGACGAAAAGCCGGGATCCCCTGAATAGATGCGATCCGGGCGGCGCTGCCCGCCTGTCGAGAATTAAATGGATCCCGGCTTTCGCCCATAGGCGCTAAAATAAGCTTGTGTGGTGGAATCATGTGTGATTCTTCCGCGGGATGACTCACGAATCGCTTGTTCATAAAGACTGGCAAGACACGGTTGACCGCCTCGGCGGAGCGTCTCGATTGGAAGCGAGTGCGAGAGAGACGAAGGCCTTCCTGCGTCCGCGCGAGATCACAACTGCAGTCAATCTGCTGCGCCTCATCTTGGCCTATTGCCTTGGCGACAGGGGGCTGAGGTCGATCGCGGCATGGGCGACTTCGATCGGACTTGCCGATATCTCCAACGTGGCGCTGCTTTACCGCCTGCAACACTGTGGCGATTGGCTTACGCTGCTGGTCGGCCAAGCCTTGGCCGAAGCTCAGCCCAAAGCGAGCCGCGGACGATTGATCCGCATTATCGATGGTACCACCGTGCCGAAAGCAGGCAGGCAGGCCAAGGCGAGGAACGGGGTATGGCGCATTCACAGTGCCTTCGACCTGCCGCGTGAACGCTTCGGATTCTTCGAGCTCACCGATGAGAAAGGCGGCGAGAGGTTGGACCGCATCCCGGTGTTGGCGGGCGAGATCCGCATCGCCGATCGCGCCTATCTGCAGCCTGATCGCATTGCGGCAGTGCTTGAGGCCAGTGGCGACATCGTGGTGCGGGCCGGCTGGAAGAGCGCGCGCTGGTGTGACGGCGAAGGCGTGCCGGTCGATCTTCTTGCCGTGTTCCGCAAGGCAGCTGCCCGCGGGCTGATCGATCAGCCGATCTGGATTGCCCAGAGGTCTGCACCGGCACTGAAGCTGCGCCTCATCGCCGTCAAAAGACCTACGGAAGTGGCAGAAGCGGCCAAGCGCAAGGCCCGCCAAGCCGCGCGCAAGGGCGGGCATCGGATATCGGAACAAACACTTGCTGCCGCCGAATGGGTGATTTTGATCACTTCGCTGAGCCCCGACAGCTTCGCCGCCAGCGATGTCCTCGCTCTCTATCGCCTGCGCTGGCGCATCGAACTCGCGTTCAAACGCCTCAAAAGCCTGATCGGCTTGAAGGGACCGCCGGGTAACGATGAACGCTCCGCCAGAGCCTACATCCTCGCTCATCTTCTCGTCATCCTGTTGCTCGAACCCGTCATCGACGAGTTCGAGGACTCTCCCCACTGGGCGCAAGCCGCCTGACCCGGCCCGGGCAATGGCGCCTTCTCCGCCAGCTCGTCGTAACTCTTCTCCAAGCTATCATTCCACAGCCCACGATCGCATGTCTCAGGCGATGTGCCGAAAGGCTGCATCGACACCTGCGCGAGCCACCAAGACGACGAAAATATCAATGCATGGTCTCCCTATTTTAGCGCCTATGGGCTTTCGCCGGGATGACGGAATATGGGGGTGTCACTTTCGCCTTGATGACGGATTGCGAGGACGATGAGAATTACGCGCTTCAAAACACCGGCGGCAGCTCGGTGAGCTTCACCGGTCCCCAATAGAGCTTGCCGTCCTTGGCGATGAGATCGAGCGTGATGTCGGTGGTCTTGCCGGGCTGCAGGAGGCCGATCATCGTGGCGAGCGTTGAAGCGTCCTTGCCGGAGAGGCCGAAATCCTGCCGGAGCTCGTTCATCAGAAGATCGAGGCGGCTCGACGTGGTCACGAGGCGGCCATTCACCAGACCCTGAGGTCTTCTCCCAGCCGCCCAGCGCCTTCGACCACTTCGTCACTTGCTCTTTCGAGAGCCTCTCTTCCTTTACGTCGCTGAAGTCGTAAGGCTTCTTCTTCCTGTCGAGATAATCCATCGCCTTCTGGCAGGTCGTGCATTTGCGCAGGCCGAACAGTTTCAGCATCGAGAGGTCTCCGGTCTAGCCCAAGGAAAGGGTCTTGTCGGTGTGGAAGGCGCCGGCACCTGAGATCTGGTCGGTGAAGGCCTTGAACAGCTCCTCGATCATGCGCTTCTCGATATCCTTGACGATGAAGACGAGGCGGGTGCGCTCATCGCCATCGGGCCAGGCCTGAAGGCGCACCGGCGGGTGATAGATGTGCTGCACGCCGTGCAGCACGATCGGGCGCGCAGGATCATCGGCGACCTTCACGATCCCCTTCATGCGCAGCATATTGGCGCCATGAAAGGACTGCAGCAGCCCTAAGAACATGTCGAGGCCGGCGGCTGAGATGGCGCGCTCATCGGAAAAGGTGAAGGAGCGGATATGATCGTCATGGCGCGACACGTCGTGATGATCGTGATCGTGATCATGCCCGTGACGGCGATGCCGGCGGCGTTTCTCGGATGTGGCATAGGCTTCGGCATTGAGCCAGTTCCGCGCATCGATCGATTTGGTCTCGGGATTGTAGAGGCCGCTATTGAAGAGGCGGGCCGCTGTCGCTTCGCCCCGATGAGTGGTGAGGATCCGCGCCGCCGGATTGAGCGCTCTCAGCCTGCCGATCAGCGAGTGGAGGGCATCTTCACCCTCGCGCCCGCTGAGGAGGTCGAGCTTGGTGAGCACCAGGCGGTCGGCGACGGCTGCCTGTTTCACGGCTTCCGCATGGGCATCGAGCGTCGCTTCGCCCGCAACACCGTCAATGACGGTGATGACGCTTTCGAGCCGGCAGCGCCTGAGGAGATCGGGCTCGCTCATTACCGTATGCAGCACCGGA
>VAZZ01000260.1 GCA_005884715.1 Alphaproteobacteria bacterium
CCTTCTTCAAACGCAGGGTGAGGGGCGGCGAGCCATCACCTTTTCCTGTGTCTCTTCCTCTTCGTCGTCTTGCGCGGCATGCCGGTATCGCCCTGCGATGCAACGGGTACGATGCGTTCCTCGGTGGCGCGCGCCAGATTGGCGATCGAGCCAAAATTTTCGGGCGTCATCACGTCGCAAATACTGTTCTGCTTCTTTAGCTCAACGCATACCGAAAGCGACGAGGCCTGATCGAGATTCCACACCATGGCGTTAAAGCCATTGGTGCCGGGAATCCGCACCACACCGCTGGTCGAATCCTGGATCATGTCGCGCACGCCGAGAAGGCGGCCGCGCAGCGCCATATCGGCGGTGGCCGGTTTGTCATAGGAGCCGAGGGAAACGCCCCAGCCCGAAAGGTCGGAGGCCTTGGCGACCGTCGTCGGCTTGCCGCGGCAGACGGCCTGGGTGAGATCGGCCGGCACCAGCGAACCCAATTCGGCATCGGCGATGGCGGAGATGCGCATCTGCAGCGGCTGCGGCGGCTTGGCGAAGCCCGCGGTCAGCATCATTTCGGCGAGATCGCCGCGCTCCCTGCCACTCGAAGCCCCCAGCACGATGGCGATGAGCTTGCGGCCATTGTCGGTGGCCGAGGCGACGAGATTGAAGCCGGAATTGCACACGAAGCCGGTCTTCATGCCGTCGGCCGTCTTCATCTGGCGCAGCAGCGCATTGTGGTTGTGCAAATGCCGCTTGCCGAGGCTCACATAGGCTTGCGAAAAATAATGCGCATTTTCGGGGAAGTCGCGCAGCAAAGCCGCGGCCAGCATGCCGAGATCGCGGGCGCTCGTCACCTGCCTGGCATCGAACAGCCCATTGGGATTGACATAATGCGTTCCCGTCATGCCGAGCCGCAGGGCCTCGGCGTTCATCAGCTTCACGAAATTTTGATATGTGCCGCTCGCGCCTTCGGCCAGCACATAGGCCATGTCATTGGCGGAATGGACGAGCAGCATCTGCAGAGCGAGGTCGACGGAGATCGTGGTGCCAGGCTTCATGCCGACCTTGCTGGCCGGCTGGCTCGAGGCAAGCTCCGATACGGTGAGCGACTGATCGGAGTGCATCTCGCCGCGCTTGAGTTTCCCGAAAATGACATAGGCCGTCATCAGTTTAGTGAGCGAGGCGGGATACCAGGGCTCGCCGGCGCGGTCCTGCGACAGCACCTCGCCGGTTGTGGGATCGAACAGCAGGGAAGGGCCGGCAAGGACGGGTGTTGCGGCAAATATGGCGGCCACGAACAGCGCTAGGGTTTTGAGACGCAACCGTGCCGCCACAATTTCTTCCTTCTCAACTTCGAAACGCCCCGTCGAACCTGCCGGAGTAGCCCACCCCGGGGTGAAGATCAACTGGTGCGCTCGCCGCAATAATCCCGTGAGCCGGAGCTTACGCCAGCATTTTGTCGAGATTAGGCATTTTGCGGCTGGATGATTAAGACTCGTTTTAAGTCTGCCGCAATCGGGGTCGATACTGGGCTGGTGGAACCGTAAGCCGGTCACCCGGTTCCTGTGATGGCGCGGCCGAGATCATCCAAAGCGAGCGCCAGCCTGGATGAGAGATCCGCATCGCCGGCAATTCCGGCGGCATCGAGGTTCCGTCCGAGAAGCGGAAGCATGATCGAGGCCTCTTCGACAAGATTGGCCGACATCGTGTTCAGTGTCAGGCGCAATGCCGCATCGGCATGGCTCGCTCTTTGCGAGGCATTGATTACGGCGACAGGTTTGCCCGGGAACTCGGTGCTGCTGACCAGCCAGTCGAGCGCGTTCTTCATGACGCCGGCGACGCCGCGCGCATATTCCGGACTTGAGATCAGGAGGTCTTGCGCGTTGCCGATCGCTTGCCTGAGCGCTGCAACCGCCATGGGCGGGCGGTCGCCATCGAGATCCGGGTTGAAGTGCGGCAGGTCGGCCAGGCCGTCAAAGATCACGATTTCCATCGGTGCCCTGGCGAGCTGCCGCGCGGCCTTGAGGACGGCCAGATTCGATGATTGCGCCCGCAGACTTCCGCATATCGCAAGGATGCGCATTGTCATCGATTTCCCACCATATGTCATCCCGGCGAAAGCCGGGAACCCCCTGAATAGATTCAGCCGGCGGCACTTCCTGCGCTTCGCTGATTTAATAGGCCCCGGCTTTCGCCGGGGTGACGGACTTATGGGTTTGTGCCGCTGCGATTAATGTCCGTCACTTTCGCCAGGGTGACGGTTAAAGTTGGGCATGATGGAAATTTCGCATGTAACAGTCTTCAATTATCCCGATGCCCTAGCTCAGCGCCTTGTCGAGATTGGGCGTCTTGAGGCTGAACTCGGCGAGCCTCGATTTGAGCGCCGCCCAATCCTGATCGCTGAGCTCGGTGAGCGGCGGGCGCATGATCTTGAAGCCGGGCGCCTTGCCATATTCGGCCACCGTGCGCTTGAGGCCTGAGATCATGACGTTGGAATCATAGGCAGCGCGCATGGCATTGAGGGCTTCCTGCTTGGTGGGGGCCTCCGGCGCAGCGCGGGTCTCATAGAGATTGACGATGGCGCCCGGATGGATATTGGCCATCGCCGAGATACAGCCCGCACCGCCATGGCGCATCGTCTCGAGCAGGTATCGTTCCGAGCCGCAGAACACGCGGAAATCCTTGAAGGCATCGAGCATCGCCTTGGTACTGGCGAAATCACCGCCCGAATCCTTGATGCCGACGATCGTGTCGGGATAGCGCTTGATCAGCCGTTCGATCAGCGAAAGCGTGATCGCGACGCCCGACAGTAGTGGGATGTGATAGAGGCAGATGTTGAGATCGGCCTCGCCGACACGTTCGATCGTCTCGGCATAGAAAGCGAACAACCCGTCTTCCGACGCGGGCTTGTAGTAAAAGGGCGGCAGCATGAGCACGGCGGCCGTCTTGGCCTTGGCCGCCGCCTGGCACAGGAGGACGGCGTCGGGCAATGCGCAGGCGCCGGTGCCGGGCATCATCCTTTCCGGCGGCAGTTCCGCCTCGATCAGAAGCGCCAGAAGCTCGAGCTTCTCCGCAACGGTCAGCGAATTGGCTTCCGAATTGGTGCCGAAGATGGCAAGCCCCGCCCCTTGCGACAGGATCCAGCGGCAGAATTTGACGTACAATGCGCCATCGGGCTTCAGCGATCTGTCGAACGGGGTCAGGACTGGAGTGAAGACACCAGCGAGATTGTCATGCGCCATGAGGTTCCGCTCTTTATGGTAGAATGTGAATTGAAGTCCCGGGCTGGATTTCTGCGTTGAGCCTTATGCCCGTTTTACAAGAGTGTCAAAGCGAGCCGGGTGCTGGATGCAAGAGAACCTGCTCGCTCACCATTGCGCTCCTCGCTTCGATGATGGCGAAGCGGGCCGCTTCGGCGAGCGGTGCAAAGCCTGCAAGGCCGCGCGGGATCACCTTGAAACGCGACATGGCGATCATCCACCGGCGGATGGCATCACCCGCTGTCACCGAACCCGCGACGAAACGCGCCCCCTCATGCAGGATGCGCAGATTGTCCACGATCGCCTGGTCGCTGCCATATTCGAACAATCCGCCTTCGCTCGATGCGATNNNNTCTTGATGCACTAATGAGACATCGGTGCCCTGAAGGGGTCCGCCTTCGCCTTTGAGCACATTGAGCACATTGGCGCCGAAGAAGGCGCCGTCAGGATCGCGATCGAGCACATGGATCACGATCGCCCGGCGCAGCAGGTCAGGGCGCTTCTGCTTGAGAAGGAGGAGGGCGTTGATCGAATCAAGCGCCGGGCCGCCGGCGATATTGACGAGATGCAGGGGCGCTGTGCCGGCGAAAGCGCGATCACCGGCGATGGCCTCGGCCATCAGGGTCGCCACCTGCTGCATGCGCAGGCGCAGGAGCGTGACATGCGAAGAGATGGCAAAGCGCCGGTCGGTGGGCGTATCGAAGGGCGGAACCAGATTGTCGGCACCGAGCTTCATCACATAGGTGCTGATGCTGTCGAGATAGGATGCACCAGGAGTGAACAAGGTGGCGGCGAGCCGTGATTTCTTCGCCAGCCGGCGGAGCAGGAAGCGCAGGAGGAATTTCGGCAAGACGCGCCGCTGCCGGTTCTCGCGGATATAGGCTTCGCTGAGCCGGCCAAGGGCCGCTTCATCATCGGCGATGGCGAACCGGGGATGGGTGATGTCGATGATCGGCAGCTCATAGCCGGCGCGCGTTCGGGCAAAGAACACCCCGCCGGAAGCCGGCGGCTGTGTGCGAACGGTGTCGGGGGATGAATGGCTCATGATCTCTTGGCCGGCTTTGCATGATTCCTTTGATGCCGACTGCGGAATGCAGCAGGCACGCTCCAGCAGCAAGAGGTATGCCGCTCATAGCGCCAAAGCCTGAGCAACGCTATTGGCTCAATGATTCCTTCCGACTCCGCAATACATATGGCTTGAAATAGCGCTTCCCGGTTCCTTTGTTCTATTTCTATGGCATCGCGCATTTCAATAAGGTTTGCCCAGGTGGAACTCAGTCTTGCGGTTGACGTTGGTCTCTCAAAATGGAGGCTCTTATGGCTAAGAAAACCAGATCCATGTACCGGCTGCCCCGCAAAATCGCGAGCGTGAAACTTCCGAGCACGGTTGGCGCGACGGCCAGAGATATATTTGCCAATCCTCTCGCGCGGGAACTGCTCGCGGCGGCGCTTGTTCAAGTCGCGGCGATGCTGGTGAAAGGCCAGTCGGCCAGAGGCACGGCGGCCCGGCGTTTCGCCAGTGATCTGAAGGAAACTGGTCTGCAGGCGGAAAAATTTGGATCTTTCACGATAGGCCAGGCAGTGGACATGCTCCTCGGTTATGCGACCGGCACCCAGCCCGAAAAAGCCCGATCCGCTCGCCGCAAAGCGAAGCCGGCGGCACGGCGGAAATCGGCAGCGCGGAAGGTCCGGTCCGACAGCACCGCTGCGACGACAGCGCTTCATTAGCCTCGGAAAGCATTCGGCACCTACCGTTCTTCTGCCCGACACTGATCTCGTCCCGTTCGAACCGCCCGATTATGCGAGCATTCGCGCAGCGTTTCGCAACGTCATCGAGAGCTACCCCCGCGCCCTCTACGATGAGCAGCACTTGGTACGCTACCGAACTTGGTTCGTGGACTCGGTCCTGGTCAGCGTACCCGAACTCATTCACGACATTCTTGTAGTCCGGGCGGAGCTGTTTCGCAGAGACGACTTGGCGCAGCGGCTGCTGTCACCATTGCTCGGCACTACCTCGTTGCTCACAGCGGAAGGTGCGGAT
>VAZZ01000261.1 GCA_005884715.1 Alphaproteobacteria bacterium
GCCCTTGCGATCGAGGAGAAGCAGGGAATCATCGCTCGAGCCCTCATGGGTGATGAGACCGTGGATCTCCATGCCTTCCGCCCGCAGTACCGCGCGGATTTTTTCGCCGGCGGCATCATTGCCGATCGCTGCGATCAGATGCACGCCGGCACCCGCGCGCTCTGCGGCAATCGCCTGATTGAGGCCCTTGCCGCCGAGATCGGTCACAACCTTCGTGGCGATCAGCGTTTCACCGGGTTTCGGCAATCTGTCGAGATGATAGGTGACATCGAGACAGGCATTGCCGAGCACAACGAGCTTTGGCTGGATCGCCGCCATAGCGCGCTATCTGCTGGTGAGCCAGGCCAGCGACTGGCGCCACAGCCTCGCATAGCCCCGCCAATTGACGAAATCATTCGGCACCCAATGCGGGCCGATATCGGACGTCCACGCCATCGTGCGTCCCTGGCCATGAGTTCCCGTCACCAGGAGCGGATGGCCGCCCTGATCTAGCGGCAGGCGGGCAATGATCTCAGCGCCCTTCTTCGGGACGACCTCATTGACGCCGAGCAGAGCGGGCCAGGGACCCTTTAGCCCGGCGACGATAGGATGATCGGGCTTCAGCACTTCGGCGATGATGCCTTCCGGCGCTTCGACGCGATCATCATAGGGAAGGCAGGTCACGGGCAAGGCTTCTTCGACCGGCGTGCGCCGCCAGCGGGCGCGCCCGTCAATGCCCTGGAAGGAGAAATAGCCGCCGATCATCATCAGGCCGCCGCCTTGCGCCGTCCAGTCGCGGATCAGCTTCAGCCGGTTCGGCACCGTCTTGCCATGGAGCCACACATCGGGCGGCAGCAGCAAGGTGTTGGCCCCGACATCCGAGATGATGAGGGCGGCATATTTGGCTAGGCCTTCCATCGTGAAGGGCAATCCTTCCGCCGCTTCATGCGCCGGCATGTAGGTCAGGTTGAAGTCGCTGTCCTTCAGCGCCTTGACGAGGGGCTCGGCACCCAGATGAAAGGTGACGCTCGAGAACGTGTCCCAGCCCTTATAGTGGTTTGCAGCACTGACCCAGCTTTCGCCGACAAGCAGTACATTCTTCCTGGTCAATTTGGCCTCCTGGAGTGGTGCTAGAGGGCGCTGAAGACGCGCCGTGGATTGTCGATGAGCATGGTGGCGATCTGCTGATCGCTGACACCATGACGTTTCAGCCGACGGGCGAAATGGGTCACGACATAGGCATAGCCGAAGCCGCCATAATGAGTGAGCATCATCTTGATGAAGACGTCCTGCGACAGGAGGATCCGGTCGAGGAAGCCCAGATCGATCAGCCGCTTGATGGCCCGCGCATTGTCTTCATCCGAAGGGCATTGCACCTGCTGGTCGGCATACCAGTAGTCCATGCCGATCATGTCATATTC
>VAZZ01000257.1 GCA_005884715.1 Alphaproteobacteria bacterium
TCTGCGCTGCCCGGGCTTGCTCCGGATTGAAGGGCAGGGTCGAGGAAACGAAGCCTGCCAGAATCACGCAAACCATCAGATGTCGCATTGCCATGATTCAATCGCTCCTTCTCGTCATCATCCGATATTCCACGGTGACATAATCTGGCTCTCTGTCAAAGTCTTAGCGCTCTGCCATCCGAGTAATCCGATCGCTGCCCAGAATCCCCAGTAGTGGCCCCGCCATCACGCAAAACCGTCACGCCGTCTGGCGCAGCACGGCCTCGTCACTGACCGGAAACACCCAGCCGCTGGCCGCGATTGGCCCTTCCGCACCCTGCAAGGCGCCCGCATCGAGCTCGAGGCCGAGGAAGCGCTCGAGTTCCACAGGGCCCGGCAGGCTCAATTCCTCCACGCTGTCGCGTGAAAAGCCGAAGCGGCTGTAATAGGACGCATCGCCCACCAGCAGAACGGCCTTGTGGCCGAGCGTGCGCGCTTCTGCGATGGCATGGCGCATGAGCTTTCCGCCGATGCCGCGCTTCTGATGGGCGCAGTCGACGGCAAGGGGGCCGAGCAGCAGAGCAGGGCTGGCAGAGCCTGCGGCGATGTTCCACAGGCGCAGCGTGCCGATGAGGCGGCCCTTGTGGTCGCGCGCGGCAAAGGCGAGGCCTTCCGCCGGCAGATGGCCGTCGCGGAGCCTTTCCGATGTCTTGCGCCGGCGTTCGGCTTTGCCGAAAGCGCGGTCGAGCAGGGCTTCGCGGACCGGAAAATCGGCCGCGACTTCGGGCGTGATGGTGATCATTGCGATCTCCATAGAGCCCTCCCACTCGGGTTCACCAGAGTGGGTAAAAGGGCTCGATTGAATTTTCTTGCGCGCTTCCTTGTCGCCAAAGTCGAGCAACTTTGGCGGGAAGCACGCTCGCCTCCGGTGCCGCCTTGCGGCGGACACCTCGGGTCAGATGAGTGGGTGGTTCAGATGATGTAGGACTGCAGCGGCGGGAAGCCATTGAAGGCGACCGTGGAATGGGTGGTCGTATAGGCGCCCGTATTGTCGATCAGCACTTCATCACCGACGGTGATCGAAAGCGGCAGGTCGTACGGCGTCTTCTCATAGAGCACATCGGCGCTGTCGCAGGTGGGGCCGGCAATGATGCAGGGACCCATCGCGTCATCGTCGCGCGCGGTGAGGATCGGATAGCGGATCGCTTCCTCCATCGTCTCGGCGAGGCCGCCGAACTTGCCGATATCGAGATAGACCCAGCGCGCCTTGTCATCGGCATGCTTCTTCGACACCAGCACGACCTCGGCCTTGATCACGCCGGCATTGCCGACCATGCCGCGGCCCGGCTCAATGATCGTTTCCGGGATGGCATTGCCGAAATGCTTGGCGAGCGACTGCTCGATGCCCTGGGCATAGGCCGGCACACCCGGCACCTGCTTGAGGTAACGGGTCGGGAAGCCACCGCCGAGATTGACCATCGACAGTGTAATGCCGCGGGCACTGAGCGTGCGGAAGACCTGAGCCGACTGCGCCAGGGCCGAATCCCAGCCACCGGTCTTCGTCTGCTGCGAGCCGACATGGAAGGAGATGCCATAGGCGCAGAGGCCAAGCCGGTGAGCGCGGTCGAGCACGTCGATCGCCATGTCCGTCGAGCAGCCGAATTTGCGCGACAGCGGCCAGTCGGCACCGTCGCCATCGGTCAGGATGCGGCAGAAGACACGAGCGCCGGGGGCGACGCGGGCGACTTTCTCGACTTCTTCGATCGCATCGACAGCGAAGAGCGACACGCCGAGCTGATGCGCACGGGCGACGTCACGCTCCTTCTTGATCGTGTTGCCGTAGGAGATGCGGTCGGGCGTGGCGCCGGCGGCAAGCGCCATCTCGATTTCGGCCACCGAAGCGGTGTCGAAGCACGAGCCGAGACTGGCGAGCAGCGACAGGACTTCGTGCGCCGGATTGGCCTTCACCGCATAAAAGATGCGGGTGGCCGGCATCGCGCGGGCGAAGCGGAGATAATTGTCACGGATGACCTCGAGGTCGACGACGAGGCAGGGACCTTCGGGTCGTCGGTCGGCGAGAAAATCGATCATGCGTTGCGTAGCCATAGGCGTAACTCCCATCAGGCGCAGTGGATGGCCTTTGAGTTGGCATGACGCGTCCCGCGATGGAGACGGGAACGTGCCGGCCGCCTTTCGGGCCGTCGAGTGCGATGATTGTCCGGGCGCAAGCGCCTCGCATTCATCGCGGTTTGTCTGCCTTGGTTTGGGAGGGATAAACCCTTCCGCACTGCTGGCAAGGAAAGTGGTGCCTCTTTAGTAACGCCGACTGTTGGACCAGCCAGACACGAGACCAAAAAAGCCCGCACCGTCGTTGCTTCAAGGCGTCCGCGATCTCTTCGAGACCGCAATACGGAGTCATGTCCGTATGTACCTACCCGGTGATCCTTCTTGAGGAGCCGAGGGACGCCCACAGGCACGTGCGACTTTGGGCAATCGTGATATGATGGATTCTCTCGTCGTGTTCAAGAAAAAAATTACCCCGGAACCTAAAAATTCACGTGGGCCTTCAAGGGCTTCTTTACGAAAGTTTAACTGCAGCTGTTCGGTCGCAGCCCGCCGCCGATCGCGCCCAGCAGTTTCGCCAGCTGCTCGATGTCCCTTTCCGGCAGGTTCGCCGCCACATGCTCTTCGACGGCATCGCGCAAAATGGGCCACATGCGCTTCTGCATGGCGCGGCCCTCAGCCGTCAGTGCGATCATCTGGCCCCGCCCGTCGCCCTGGCAGGCAGTGCGCTCGATGAGGTGGGCCGCCTCCAGCCGGTCGAGAAGGCGAGAGAGGTTATACTGGGCGACGAGAAGCTCCTTCTCGAGTTCCACCGGCCTGAGCTTGCGGCCGCCCTCGCGCGACAATTCGAGCAGCACGTCGTACCAGGCGATCGGCGGAAAATCCTTGGCCTTCAGCGTCGCTTCGACATTGCGCACAACTTTGTCGCTGGCCCGGATGAGACGCACCCAGACCTGCAAAACCTTGTCGATCCGCTTTTCCTCGGCCATCGCCGTCATCCTAATGATTAATGCATCTGCATCAAGCTTGACATATAGATGCAATTGCATTAATGTCAATGCACTTACATCGAACTGAGTCCAACAGGAGATTAGCATGAAGCTTTATTATTCACCTGGCGCCTGCTCGCTGGCCCCGCATATCGTGGCCCGTGAAGCCGGCATTCCGCTCGACCTCGAAAAGGTCGATCTCGGAGCCCACAAGCTCGCCGACGGCTCGAACTACTATGATGTCAACCCGCGCGGCTATGTGCCGGCGATCCGCGTCAAGGCGGACGAGCCGGTGTTGACCGAAGCCAATGTCGTGGTGCAGTTCCTCGCCGACCAGAAGCCCGACAGCAATCTCATGCCGAAGGCGGGCACGCCGGAGCGCTACCGTGCGCAGCAGTGGCTTGCCTTCGTCGCCACCGAGCTCCACAAGAATTTCTCCTGGCTCTGGTACAAGGAGACCGCTGCGGAGACCAAGACCGCCGTCAAGGACAAGCTCAACAAGCGCTTCGCCGAGCTTGACGGTCACTTCAAGTCCAATGACTATCTCCTCGGCAAGACATTCTCCGCCGCCGATGCCTATGCCTTCACCATCATCAACTGGGTGAATTTCCTTGGCATGAATCTCAAGGGCTTCCCCAATCTCCAGGCTTTCATGGACCGGGTCGCAGCCCGTCCCAAGGTCCAGGAGGCGCTCAAGGCCGAAGGCCTCGTCGCGGCATAACCCCGTAAAGGAGAACGACATGAACAAGCTGACCCTCATCAGCCATGTCCTGTGCCCCTATGTGCAAAGGGCGGTGATCGCTCTCAAGGAGAAAGGTGTCGATTTCGAGAGAATCGACATCGATCTCGCCAACAAGCCGGACTGGTTCCTGGCCCTGTCGCCGCTTGGCAAGGTTCCGGTGCTGAAAGTGGGTGAGGATGTGATCTTCGAATCGGCGGTGATCGCCGAATACCTCGAGGACACGGTTTCACCTTCGCTCCATCCGGCCGATCCGGTCCGGCGCGCCGATCATCGCGCCTGGATCGAATTCGCAAGCGTCATGCTGTCCGATATCTGGGGCTTCTATACTGCGCCGGATCGGGAAGCCTTCCAGAAGAAGCGGCAGGATCTCGCCGAGCGCTTCGCCAGGCTCGAGGGGCGGGTGAAGGCCGATCCCTGGTTCGACGGCGAGACCTTCCATCTCGTCGATGCGGCCTTCGGCCCGGTCTTCCGCTATTTCGATGTCTTCGACGTGATCGAGGATTTCGGCATCCTGGCCGGCAAGCCGAAGCTCGCCCGCTGGCGCAAGGCGCTGAAGGTGCGCCCATCGATCGCCTCGGCGGTAACGCCTGACTATCCAGCACGGCTGCGCGATTTCATCGCCAGGCGCCAGTCGCATCTGGCGGGACTGCTCCTCCAGGCCGCGTGATTGACAGGGCGGGGCGGTCAAGGCACCGTCCCGCTCTGTTTTGACGTGGATGGATGGAATGAAAGTCGACGGAAAACCCTATCGGACGATCTGGCTCAATGAGGATGGCTGGTCGGTCGAGATCATCGACCAGACCAAGTTCCCCCATCGCCTCGAGACGGTGACGTTGCGCTCGCCCGCCGATGCCGCCCATGCCATCAAGGACATGCTGGTGCGCGGCGCACCGCTGATTGGCGCCACCGCTGCTTACGGCATGGCGCTTCAGGCGCGCATCGACCCGTCCGATGAGGCGCTCTCCACGGCCTATGAGCGACTGCATCGCACCCGGCCCACGGCCATCAATCTCAAATGGGCGCTCGATGAGATGATGAAGGCGCTGCGCAACTTCCCGCCGGCCGAACGAGCGCAGCGCGCCTACAGACGCGCCGCCGAGATCTGCGAGGAGGATGTCGCGATCAATCAGGCGATCGGCCGCCATGGCCTCGAGCTCATCAAGGCGATCGCCCTGAAGAAAAAGTCGGGCGAACCGGTCAATGTCCTCACCCATTGCAATGCCGGGTGGCTCGCGACGGTCGACTGGGGAACCGCAACCGCGCCCATTTATATGGCGCATGATGGCGGCATCCCGATTCATGTCTGGGTCGATGAGACGCGGCCCCGCAACCAGGGGGCCTCGCTGACCGCCTGGGAACTCGGCCATCATGGCGTGAAGCACACCGTCATCCCCGACAATACCGGCGGCCATCTCATGCAACACGGCCTAGTCGATCTGTGCATCGTCGGCACCGACCGCACCACAGCGTCAGGCGATGTGGCGAACAAGATCGGCACCTATCTCAAGGCGCTGGCCGCCCATGACAATCATGTGCCCTTCTATGTGGCGCTGCCGTCGCCCACCATCGATTTCACCATCAATGACGGGCTGAAGGAGATACCGATCGAGCAGCGCTCGGGCGATGAGGTGACGAAACTCACCGGCATCACCAGGGATGGCCGCATCGAGACCGTGGATGTCGTTGCCCCAGGGTCACCAGTGGCGAACTATGCTTTCGACGTGACGCCGGCCAGATACATCACCGGCCTGATCACCGAACGCGGCGTCGTGAAGGCTGAGAAGAGCGCCATCGCCAAGACCTTTCCCGAACGCGCCGTAGTGTAGATGTCCCAGTAAGGGACAGTAACAGGTAGCGGGAACTTTCACGCGTGCATGCGCGGCGAATGAACGCTTGTTCGACAAACGACTAAGCCATTTCCGATTGCCAGTCTGGATAAGCGGGCTCATATTTCGGTTCGCTGCGATGAGCCGTCCGAGTGTCATCGGCCTGCAAAAATGTCCAAACAATAAGAAACTGACTTCAGCAGTGATTTGGGAGCAAAAAATCAATGAAACGACGTTCCATGCTTGCCGCCGCTTTATTGGCATTGGCCATGGCGGGAACAGCGCCGGCTTTTGCCAGGACGCAAGTCACCTGGTGGCACGCCATGACCGGCGCCAACAATGAGGTCGTCGACAAGATCGCCAAGGACTTCAATTCGAGCCAGCAGGACTATGAAATCGTTCCTGTATTCAAGGGCACTTATCCCGAAACGCTGAATGCCGGCATTGCCGCCTTCCGCGCCGGACAGCCGCCCGACATCATGCAGGTCTTCGATGTCGGCACCGGCGTCATGATGAACGCCGAGGGGGCCGTGAAGCCTGTCGCTGAAGTGCTCACCGAAGCGGGCATGAGCTTCGACAAGAGCCAGTATCTGCCGGGCATCGTCGCCTATTATTCGCGGCCCGACGGCACGATGCTGTCCTTTCCCTATAATTCCTCATCGCCGATCCTCTATTTCAACAAGGATATTTTCCAGAAAGCGGGCCTCGACATCAACAATCCGCCCAAGACCTGGAACGAGGTCTGGGATGCCGCCCGCAAGATCAAGGCGAGCGGTGCCGCACCTTGCGGCTATACCTCCACCTGGCTCACCTGGATCCATCTCGAAAATTTTGCCGCCTGGAACAACACCCCCTATGCAACCAAGGAGAACGGTCTCGCCGGTCAGGATGCCGAGCTTCAGATCAACACGCCGCTTTTCGTGAATCACTTCCAGGCTTTGGCCGATCTCTCCAAGGATGGAACCTTCAAATATGGCGGCCGCACCTCGGAAGCGAAGCAGATATTTCTTGCCGGTGAATGCGGGATTTTTACTGAGTCCTCGGGCGGGCTCGGCGACATTGTCAAATCGGGCATGAATTACGGCATCGGGCAATTGCCCTATGATACCGATGCGCCAGGCGCGCCGCAGAATACCATCCCCGGCGGCGCCAGCCTGTGGGTCTTTGGCGGGAAATCGGCCGATCAATATAAGGGAGTAGCCGCGTTCTTCGCCTATCTCTCGAAGACCGAGGTGCAGACCTATCTGCATCAGAAGTCGGGCTATCTGCCGGTCACCCTTGCCGCCTATGAGGAGACGAAGAAATCCGGCTTCTATGAGAAGAACCCCGGCCGCGAGACGCCGATCACCCAGATGATGGGCGAGGAACCGACCGCCAATTCGAAGGGTGTGCGGCTTATCAACCTGCCGCAGGTGCGTGACATCGAGAATGAGGAATTCGAGAAGATGCTGGCCGGCCAGCAGACGGCCCAGCAGGCCCTCGACAATGCCGTCAAGCGCGGCAATGACGCGATCAAGCAAGCGCTTGGCAACTAACTGGAGGACCGGCCGCCCGCCTGGCGGGCGGCTTCTTCATTCATGAACCGGGCCACCTTCCCCCATAAACTGCTTCCCTATCTCCTGCTGGCACCGCAGCTTGCCGTTACGCTGATTTTTTTCTACTGGCCGGCCGGCCAGGCTTTGAAACAGTCATTGCTGCGCGAGGATCCGTTCGGGCTCAAGACGCAATTTGTCGGGCTGGCAAATTTCAAGCGGGTGCTCGCCGATCCGGCCTATGTGAATTCCATCAAGGTGACGGTCGTATTTTCGCTCGCGACCGCTTTCATCTCGATGGCGATAGCGCTCCTGCTCGCGGTGCAGGCGGAAAAGATCATTCGCGGCAAGACCCTCTATCGCACGCTGTTGATCTGGCCCTATGCGGTCGCTCCGGCCATTGCCGGGATGCTTTGGCTCTTCATGTTCAATCCGTCCTTCGGCACCCTTGCTTATCCGCTGCGATCGATGGGGATCAACTGGGACCCGCTCCTCAACGGACCGCAAGCCATGATACTGATCGTGGCGGCGGCGGCGTGGAAGCAGATCAGTTATAATTTCCTGTTCTTTGTCGCAGGGCTCCAGGCCATCCCCCAGACGCTGATCGAGGCGGCGGCGATCGATGGTGCCAGGGCAGCCCGCCGCTTCCGCACCATCGTCTTTCCGCTGCTGGCGCCGATCACCTTCTTTCTGCTCGTCATCAACACGGTCTATGCCCTGTTCGACACTTTCGGCATCATCCATGCCGTGACCGCAGGCGGCCCCGGCAAGTCCACCGAGACGCTCGTCTACAAAGTCTACAATGATGGCTTCGTCAATCTGATCCTCGGCGATTCAGCCGCCCAGTCGGTGATCCTCATGGCGATCGTGATCGCACTCACCGCCCTGCAGTTCCGCTATATCGAAAGGCGGGTGCATTATGGATGACGTCCGTTCGCCAGCACATTCTTTTCGCCTGCAATCAGGTTTCCCCCTCTCCCGTGCGCAAGCATGGGAGAGGGTGGCCGAAGGCCGGGTGAGGGCTCTAGCTCATGGTCTAAGGGCTATTCTGAGAAGACGTGTTCGGGACGAGCCCCTCGCTGCAAATGAATCTGATCTTCTGATCGCGTTTGGACAAAGAGCCCTCATCCGCCCTTCGGGCACCTTCTCCCACGCTGACGCGCGGGAGAAGGGGAATGTTGTTGGGGGATGGAACGAACGGTGGGCGGCGCCATGATTACAAGCAGGCCGCATAGCCGCTTGATCGGGCATTTCCTGCTGGTGCTCGGCCTGATCGTGGTCGTCTTTCCGATCTATTACGTCTTCGTGGCCTCGACGCATTCCCTCGAAACCATTCTGAAGCCGCCATTGCCGCTGCTGCCCGGCGGCGATTTCATCGCCAATTACCGGGAAGCCTTCTATGGCGGGATCGGGCGCATAGGCGGCGTAGGGGTCGGCACCTTGCTTCTCAACACGACCATCATGGCGCTCGGCATCGCGCTCGGCAAGATCGTCATCTCGATCATGTCGGCCTACGCCATCGTCTTCTTCCGCTTTCCGCTGCGCCTTGTCTTCTTCTGGATCATCTTCATCACCCTGATGCTGCCCATCGAGGTGCGCATCCTGCCCACCTACAAGGTGATGGTCGATCTCAACCTCATCGATACTTATGCCGGCCTCATCGTCCCGCTGATCGCCTCGGCGACTGCGACCTTGCTGTTCAGGCAGTTTTTCATGACGGTCCCGAACGAGCTCATCGAAGCCGCGCGCATCGACGGCGCCGGGCCATGGCGCTTCTTCAAGGACATACTGCTGCCGCTGTCGAGGACCAATATCGCCGCTCTGTTCGTCATTCTTTTCATCTATGGCTGGACGCAATATCTGTGGCCGCTGCTGGTGACGAATTCCAATTCGATGAACACCATCGTCATTGCCTTGCGCAAGATGATCTCCTTCGCCGACGCCGACACGCAGTGGCACCTGGTCATGGTCACTTGCGTGCTGGCGATCTTGCCACCCGTTCTGGTTGTCGTTCTGATGCAGCGCTGGTTCGTCAGGGGACTGGTCGAAAGCGAAAAGTGAAGATGGCTACGATCGCATTGAAAGATGTCAGGAAGAACTACGGCCGCAACAAGGTCATCCACGGCGTTTCGCTTGACGTCGCCGATCACGAGTTCATCGTGATCGTCGGGCCATCCGGCTGCGGCAAGTCCACGCTCCTGCGCATGGTGGCGGGGCTCGAGGAGATCACTTCCGGCACGGTCGAGATCGGCGGGCGCGTCGTCAACAAGCTCGAGCCGCGTGAGCGCGATATCGCCATGGTCTTCCAGAATTACGCGCTCTACCCGCATATGAGCGTCTTCGACAACATGGCCTACGGGCTGAGGAACGCCCGCAGATCGAAATCCGAAATCGCCCTGCGCGTCGCCAATGCGGCCAAGATGCTGGAGCTTGGATCTCTTCTCGACCGCAAGCCGCGCGCACTCTCAGGCGGCCAAAGGCAAAGGGTCGCGATGGGCCGCGCCCTGGTGCGCGATCCGGCGGCCTTCCTGTTCGATGAGCCGCTGTCCAATCTCGATGCCAAATTGCGGGTGCAGATGCGCCTCGAGATCAAGGCCCTGCAGCGCAACGTCGGCACGACATCGCTCTATGTCACGCACGATCAGGTCGAAGCCATGACGCTCGCCGACCGTCTCGTCGTCATGAATGAAGGCAAGGCGGAGCAGATCGACACGCCGATGAAAGTCTATTCGAAGCCGGCCAGCGTGTTCGTCGCCGGGTTCATCGGCTCGCCCGCCATGAACATCCTCGAGGCCCATGTCGGCGTCGATGCCAGGGGCATCGCCATCCGCTCCGGCGTCACCATCGATCTTCCCGAAATGAACCTGCCGAATGCCGGCATGCCTTTGCTGTTCGGCATCCGCCCCGAGCATATTTCGGTGACGAGCGAAGAACGGGCCGACATGATATTGACGGTGGCCGCCGTCGAGACGCTGGGCGCCGACACGCTGGCCCACTGCCGCATGGCGGCGAATGACAAAGGATCCGACTTTGTCCTGCGCGTCCCCGGCATGATGCCGGTCTATGCCGGTCAGCGTCTGCCGGTGATGTTCGACCGCAAGGCGGTTCATTTTTTCGATGTGAAGACCAGGAACCGCCTGTTCTGACGGCCGGTTCAGCCCACGGGCTCCACCGCGACATCCTTGCCCTTTCGCGCGATCTCCGACACCACGACCGCGCCAATGACCAGCGCGCTGCCCAATATGCGCGGCAGGGTCAGGTTCTCACCGAGCAGCAGGGCCGCAAGTCCAATTGCAAAGACCGGCTCGAGATTGAGGAGCATGGCCGTAGGCGCTCCTCCCGCGAATTCCACCGCCTTGAACATGGCGAGAAAGGAGAGTGTGAAGAAGAAGCAGGTAACGAGGAGGGGCACCCACGCGCTGAAACCGGGTTGCGGAGTTACCGCGAAGTTTCCGGTCACTGCCAGATAGAGCGCGGTGGTGATGACCCCGGCGATCGCTATATAGAAAGTCACGATCGTGGCCTCGGCGCTCCTGAGCTTGATGCTGTTCCAGAAGATCGAGGCTGCAAAGCCCAGAGCCGCGATTGTGGCGAGGAGGATGCCTATCGGGGCGATCGCAACGTCATTGAAGCCGACCGCGATGCCGATGCCGGCGAGAGCCGCAATGAGGCATGCAAATTCGATGATGCCCGGAAATCTGCGGGCATAAGCGCATTCAAGAAGAACGGTCAGCATGGGGAAAGTGTAGAGGACGACGACGGCGAGGCCCACCGGAATATAGGCGAAGGACCCGAGCAGCCCCAGCGTAGCGATGGCCGTGGCGACGCCCGAACCCAGCGCATGGCGCATGTGAGTCCTGGGCAGCCTATAGCTCAGTCCCAGCACCGGCAGGAGAACGACGAGGCTCGTGAGCAGGAAGGCAAAGCGGGCCAGCACGACCGTGGGTGGGGTAAAGCCCCGTGCATAGGAAAAGGGCACCGAGACATCATTGATCGCGAGAGTCAGGGCCGCTGCGCCCGCAAGGATGATGCCGACGCGCGCTCTTAGCGCCATATGTCCACCTGTCATGTCAGTGAATCCTGCCCTGTGCGGCACTCTACCGAGCGCCCCCAAGCGCTTCCAGTCCGAAGCGCCAACATATTGCTGACGCACGACAAAGTGACGAGCTGCGAGGCGGCAGGCTATTGACGTGCCTGCCGCCATGCCTAGTCTCAAGCCTCAGGGACGGCGGCAAAGGAGGCTCTGCATGCGAAGCAGGGCATGGAGACTTCTGACGGCCGCCTTCGCCCTGATGGCGGCATCGCTCCCAGCACTCGCCGCCGACACGCCGGTCGATCTCGAACTGGTGCTCGCCGTCGATGTTTCGCGCTCGATGGACATGGATGAACAGGCCCTGCAGAGGAATGGATATGTTGCCGCCTTCCGCCACAAGGACGTGATCGAGGCGATATCGTCAGGCCCCCGTGGCCGCATCGCGGTCAGCTATGTCGAATGGGCGGGACCAGCCTTCCAGACGACCCTGGTGCCCTGGACGCTGATCGATGGCGAGGCTTCCGCCAATGCTTTTGCCGATCGCCTCGCCAAGGCGCCCATCTCGCGCGAGCATGGCACATCCATTTCGAGCGGCTTGATCTATGTGGGGCCGAGCTTCGAAGGCAATGGCATCGAGAGCCAGCGCCGTGTCATCGACGTGTCGGGCGATGGGCCCAATAATATGGGCGTGCCGGTCGAGCTCGCCCGCGACCCGCTCATCGCATCAGGCGTCACCATCAACGGCCTGCCGATCATGATTAAGCGGCCGGGCGGTTTTGCCTCGATCGAGAATCTCGATGTCTATTATGAGGATTGTGTCATTGGCGGCACTGGTGCGTTTCTGGTGGCGGTGACCGATATCCAGAAACTGGCCTCGGCCATCCGCCGCAAGCTGGTGCTGGAGATCGCCGCATGGCCGGCGCATATCGAGCCTTTCCCAGTCGGATCAATCCAATCCGATTGGGATAAAAAGGCTCGGCTGGTATATTCTGGAGCGCTTCCTTATCGCCAAAGTCGAGCAACTTTGGCGGGAAGCGCTTTAGGAGCGAGCGAAGTTCGGAGCGGAGCGCGCATCGACTGCATGATCGGCGAGAAACTGCGCGAGCAGTGGATGAGGGAATAGGAACGGGGGGAAGGGGCTTGCGACATCTGCTGCGCATCCGCAAGGGCCATGAGCACGCCCGCGTCACTTTCGTCGAACTGTTCTTCGATCTGGTCTTCGTCTTCGCCGTAACCCAGCTCTCCCACGCTTTGCTGGCTCATTTCACGCCGCTCGGGGCGGTGGAAACGCTGCTCCTGATGATGGCGGTATGGTGGGTGTGGATCTATACATCCTGGCTCACCAACTGGCTCGATCCCGAGCGTATCCCGGTGCGCTTGATGCTGTTCGCCATCATGCTGGCAGGCCTCATCTTGTCCGCCTCGATCCCAAGGGCTTTCGCCGAATTGGGACTCGTCTTTGCGCTGGCGCATGCTTCGATCCAGATCGGCCGCACGCTCTTCATGCTGTGGGGCGTCAGGGGCCATGTTTCCTTGACCCTGAATTTCCGCCGCATCCTCGCCTGGCTCTGCAGTTCGGGCGTGTTCTGGATCGCCGGCGGCCTTGCCGAGGGCGAATTGCGCCTGACGCTCTGGGTCATTGCGCTCGCTATCGAATATGCAGGGCCTTCAACGGGTTTCTGGACGCCGGGCCTCGGCCGCTCGACGACGGCCGACTGGAATGTCGAGGGCGGCCATCTGGCTGAGCGCTGCGGCCTCTTCGTCATCATTGCGCTGGGCGAATCCATCCTGGTGACAGGAGCGACCTTCAGCAATCTCGCCTGGAGCCTGCCGGTGGTGCTGGCTTTCCTGTCGGCCTTCGTGTCGAGCCTTGCCATGTGGTGGATCTATTTCAATGCTGGGGCCGAGCGGGGAACCGAGACGATCACCTCATCCGGCGATCCCGGCCGTCTCGCCCGCCTGGCCTATACCTATATCCATCTCTTCATCGTGGCCGGCATCATCGTGACCGCGGTCGGCGATGAATTCACATTGGCGCACCCGGAAGATCATGCCGGCATGAGGATGGCGGCGGCCATTGCCGGCGGACCAGCCATCTATCTCATCGGCACGCTTCTGTTTCGCCGCGCCGTCACCGGGCTCTTGCCGAAGATCCAGCTCGCCGCTCTTGTCGTGCTGGTCCTTATCTTCTTTGCCGCGGGTTTCTTTTCGCCTCTCGCTCTGAGCCTCGCCACGACCATCGTGCTCTGCGCTGTCGCCATTGCCGAGAAGGGGGCCGCCCAGGAGTTGAGCGAGACTCATCGCGCATGACGAAGATTTTCCCGATTGGTGCGGCAGAGCGGGAAAAGGTGCAGGCGCTCAACAATCAATTCGCGCGCGAGACCTCCTTTCTCGATGAGGCGCGTCTCGCTTCCATGCTGGATGAAGCCTTCCTGGCGACGCGCATCGGCAGCGTCGATGCGTTCCTCATCGTCTTCGATGAGCACGCCCGCTATGACAGTCCCAATTTCGAATGGTTCCGCGCCCGCTTCCCGAGATTTGCCTATGTCGACCGCATCATCACGGGGCCTGCGGCGCGCGGCAAGGGTTACGCAAGGGCATTGTATCAGGACCTGTTCGCCAAGGCCGCCGTCGCGAGGCACGAAAGGGTGGTCTGCGAGGTCAATTTCGACCCTCCAAATCCGGTATCCGATGCCTTCCATGCAGCCCTGGGTTTCGCCGAGGTCGGGCGTCAGCTGTTGCAGCATTCCGGCAAGACCGTCCGTTATCTGAGTAAAAATATTCCTAGCTGATACCGATGGCGGCGAAACACCTGCCGCTCCATAGGGCTTCCTTGTGTCAAGCCCGGTTTTCATACCGAAAACAGTGTGCTTTTTCCTATCAAAATGCAGGAAATTCGCAGGTTTTTTGGCCCATTTTGTCGCGTTTTTCGGGCTGGTTTTAGGCTGCCGGAATGATACCGTTTTGGGGTTGCGTTGGTTTATTTTCAAGTCAGTGAGTATGTCATGCCCATTTTTGAGGAGTGGTTCGAATACGATTACGAGGAAGTTCTTCTGGGTGCGGTCAAGGCCGAAACCAAACGCAGGCATCATGCAAATCCTGCCCTGCGTTTGCGCCATCGCAGGCCGCCGGCACCGCAGAAGTAATTTCCCGCCGCTTCCACTGCGTGACGGCCGATCATTTCAGGAAGTCGGCAATACGAGAATGGGTCGCCCGGAGTCCTTTGAGACTTCGGGCGATTTCGTTCTAAAGACTACTCTATGCGGATCTTTCTTTGCGGCGATGTAATGACGGGGCGCGGCATCGACCAGGCGCTGCCCTATCCCTGCGCCCCCGATCTCCATGAAGCGTATTTGAAATCGGCGAAGGGCTACCTCGATCTCGCCGTCAAGGCAAATGGTCCGATCGAGGCGCCGGTCGATTTCTCCTATATCTGGGGGGCAGCGCTCGAGGAATGGGAGCGCGCGCGGCCGGATCTGCGCATCATCAATCTGGAAACCAGCATCACCCGCAACGACCTCCATGTCGAGAAGGGTATAAATTACCGGATACCTCATCGACACTCTTGCCATGCTCGCGCATCTTGACATCAAGACCGCCGGCGCCGGTCGCAATGCCGCCGAAGCGAGCAGCGCGGCTATCCTGACAGCCAGTGAAATGGGGCGCGTGCTCGTATTTTCCTATGCCACTCAAACGGCGGGGGTGCCGCGCGACTGGGCGGCGACACTGGAAATTCCCGGCGTTAATCTTCTGCCGTCACTTTCCGCTGCGGCGGCGGAAGCGGTCGCCGAACAGGTGGCGGCCGTGCGGCGGCCGGGCGATGTGGTTGTTATTTCAATCCATTGGGGCCCGAACTGGGGCTATGTCATTACTGAAGAGGAAAGATCATTCGCCCACGCGCTGATTGATCGTGCGGGTGCTTCCATCATTCATGGCCATTCATCGCACCATCCCAAGCCGATCGAGATCTACAAGAACCGGCTC
>VAZZ01000031.1 GCA_005884715.1 Alphaproteobacteria bacterium
CGAGATGACGAAGATTTTTAGGAGCTGCAATGCCCGTAGCAAAGACTGCCTTCCTGTTCGATCTCGACGGCACCCTCGTCGACAGCGTCTACGATCATGTCCTCGCCTGGCATGATGCCTTGCAGGCAGAGAATATCGATCTGCCGGTCTGGCGCATCCATCGCCGCATCGGCATGTCGGGCGGCCTCTTCGCCAATATGCTGCTCAGGGAAACTGGGATCGAGATCAGCAAGGAGCGCATCGATCATTTGCGCCGCATCCATGCCGAATCCTATGCCAAGCGCTCAGCCAAGGTGCGCCCGCTGCCGGGCGCGCAGGCGCTCCTCAAATATCTGACCGATACGAAAATCCCCTGGGCCATCGCCACCAGCGGCCGGATGGAAACGGCCGGCCCGGTGCTGAAGACGCTGGGCGTCGATCCCAAGAAGACGCCGGTGGTGACGCGCGACCAGGTGCGCTTCGCCAAACCTGATCCCGACCTCTTCATCGAGGCCGCCGATCGCCTCGGCATCGATATCACCACCGCCTCGGTGGTTGGCGATGCGATTTGGGACATGCTGGCGGCGCGCCGCGCCCGCGCTTTGGGCATCGGTCTTCTGTCCGGTGGCTATGGCGAAGAAGAGCTGGTGCGGGCGGGCGCCTATCGCGTCTTCACCGAGCCTGCCGACATGCTGCGCCATATCGATGAGATCGGCGGCCGGCAGATCTAAAGCGTATACGGAGCGTTCAAGCCGCCGGCAAGGCTTGCCGGTATTTCTCCGCATCCCAATTGACCAGAGCAAGTTCCTCTTCGAGCGTCAGTATGCGGACCGGATCTTCTGACTTGAGTCTTCGGGCCACATCGGCAAGACAGCGCGCCATGGCGTGCATGGCGAGCGTCGCATCGCCGGGAAGAAGCACACCCTTTCCCGGCACGACGACAAGCTTGGGCTCCGGCCGGCCAGCACGGCCAATGCGCTCGGCGGCGAGTTTGGGTGTTTCATCCGCCTCCACCACGGCAATACCGGCCCCCAGAAAGACGACATGGTCGGGATAGAGTGTTCCCTTGCGCGCCTGAACAAGGCCCTCAGTGTCAAAGGCAAGAGCCTGCACGGCATGGTCGCGAGAAGGATCGTAGCCCGAGCCCTCGGCGAATTTCATAAGTGACGAGAGATCATGTGTCGCAACCGGCCTCGCCGTCTGCCTGAGAGGCGGCACGACCCGCAGCAAGAGGTCTTCCGCTTCAGCTACCGTCTCAGCGGCAACGACAAGCCCGTGATTGCCGAGGATGAGCACATCCGTATCGGGTTTCAGCCGCTTGCGGATTTGCCTGGCGAGGGGCAGCCCGCGCCGGCGATAGGGCACGAAGGTCCATCGAAATCCGGATAGTCTTTCCGCCAGCCGTTCCTCGGCATCATCGCGCACCGCCCATGAGATCGTCTCGATACAATGGACATGCACGACCACCTTATGGGCGAAGCTCGCATGCACTGTAGTCTCGATCGACGGGCGCAACCCCAGCCGATTCAGGTCACCACGCACGAAATCGGTGCACGCCTCGCAGGCTGGATCATCTTGTTCGAGGGCGGCGAGGAGCGGATCGATCGCGACGGGAACAAGGATATCGCGCTCTTGCGCGTGCAGCAGCCATGTGCCGGATGCCTTGATCCACATGATGCCGCCCTGCTTCAGCGATGTGTTGCCGCCGGCGGCCTGCACCAGCAGCGGGTCGGCGCCGACCTTGGCCGAAAGTGCCCTGAGCGCTCTCATCTCATCCATGAGTCAACCATTGAGATAGGCCTTGACGGCTTCGCCTTGCGCCGCCGTCAAATGCAGCCCGTGCTTGGTCCGGCGTTCCAATATGTCTTCCGCAGTCTGCGCCCATTCCGCCTCATGCAAATAGGAGATTTCACGCTCATAGAGCAAGGCGCCGAAGTGCCGCCCGAGGTCGCCGATCGACCTTGCCCCGTTAAGGAGACGATGGGCCATGCTGCCATAGAGGCGCGCATAGTGAACGGCAAGCGATGCGGCAAGCCACGGATAGCGCCGGCCGAGATCCTCGACAAAGGCCTGGAAGCTCTGGGCCCCGCCAAGATCGCCTCCCGGCAGATGCTCGCGTTCCGTCCAATCGCCGGTCATCTGAGGAAAATAGGGTTTGAGCTTCTGGAGGGCGTGTTCGGCAAGCTTGCGGTAGGTGGTGATCTTGCCGCCGAACACCGACAGAAGCGGCGGCTTGCCGGCGTCGCCGTCGATGTCCAGGACATAGTCGCGGGTAACCGCGGAAGGATTGGCGGAATTATCGTCATAGAGAGGCCTGACCCCGGAAAAAGCCTGCACGATATCGCTGCGCCCGAGCTCCCTCTTGCAGTAGCGATTGACCACGGCAAGGAGATAATCGATTTCGCCATTGTCGATGGCGACGTCTTCTGGTCTGCCTTCATAAGGAATGTCGGTGGTGCCGATGAGGCAGAGATTGTCCTGATAGGGATTGACGAAGATTACCCTCTTGTCGTGATTCTGGAAAAGATAGGCCTGCGGCCCATTCCAGAATTTCGGCACTACGATATGGCTGCCCTTGACGAGGCGGATGCGGCGGCTTGAATTGACTCCCGAGACGCGGCCCAGCACATCCTGCACCCAAGGCCCGGCGGCATTGACGAGGACACGGGCTTCGACGCGCCGTGATCCTTCCGCACCCTTGAGATCGACTTGCCACAGACCGTTATCGCGGCGCGCTGAGACGGCGGCCATGCGGGTGAGGATCGTGGCGCCGCGTTCTCGCGCATCGATGGCATTAAGGACGACGAGGCGCGCATCATCCACCCAGCAGTCGGAATATTCGAAACCGGTCTTGAATTCGTTACGGATGATGGCGCCTTCCGGGTCGTGCCTGAGATCGATGCGCCTTGAGCCCGGCAGTGTCTCGCGTTTACCCAGATGATCATACAGGAAGAGTCCGAGCCTGATGAGCCAGGCGGGGCAACCGGACTTCATAATATTCGAGATAGCGCAGACCGCCATGGATATATTTGCCGGAGCGCGAGCTGGTGCCCTGGGCAAGATCGTCCTTCTCGCAGAGGACCACCTTGAGGCCCCTGCCCGCTGCGTCGCGGGCAATGCCGGCGCCGTTGATGCCGCCGCCAATGACCAGAAGATCGACCGGACCTTGCACCATGGCCAGCGCCTCAACACCGGTTGACGGGCGGCTCACCCGCGAGATAGCGCCTGACTTCAGTGGCGGCGAGACCTGCGGCATAAGTGACCGTCTTTACCGAGGCGCCGGCGATATGCGGCGTCAAGGTCACATTCTCGAGCTTGAGCAGCGGCCAGTCGGCGGGCACCGGTTCGACCGCGAAGGTCTCAAGCATGGCACTTCTGATCCGCTTGTCTTTGAGCGCTTCATAGAGCGCGTCATAATCGACGAGTGGCCCGCGCGCCGTGTTGATCAGGATGGCGCTTGGCTTCATCTGCGCCAGGGTTTCGGCATTGATGAGCTTCTCCGTCTCCTTCGTCACGCGCGGATGCAAGGTCACGACATCGGACTCGGCAAGGAGCCTTTCTAGCGCAACCTGTTCGACGCTATCGGCGTGATCGGAGGCCGAGAGCTGGACATAGGGATCAGCCACAAGGATGCGGCAGCCAAAGGCCTTGAGCAGGCGCACGACCCGCGTGCCGATCTCACCATAGCCGATGACGCCGACCGTCATTTCTGAAAGTTCCTCGCCGGTGCGGTCGGCGCGATAGAGATCGCCGCGCCATTCGCCGCGCCGCAACGCGTCATGGCCTCTGGTGATGAGGCGTGTTTCCGCAAGAATGGCGCCGATGGTGAATTCGGCAACCGCCGAGGCGTTGCGGCCGGGCGTATTGACGACGATGATGTTGCGCTGTCGCGCCGCCCGCATGTCGATATTGACCGGGCCGCCGCGCGACACGGCGACGAATTTGAGCGACGGACAGCGATCCATGATGGAGGCCGACAAGGGCGCCAGATGAGTCACCAGGATCTCGGCGCCATCGATGAGCGCCACGGTTCCCTCTTCGCTGCCCATATATTCCTTCAAGCCGGCCATCCCGGCCTGGGCATAGCCGTGTTCCATCGGCCGATCGGGCCAGTCGAGATCATGACGGATGATGTCGAGATCGGCCTTCGGGCATTTCTGCCTTATCGCCTTCTCGAACATGTCCGAGCGCATGAAATGATCGCCAATGATAACCAGTCTACGCATGACCGCCTTGCCTTAGAATCTGCAATGCGCGCCAGATGGGCCGCATCTGATCGCGAGTCTCTCGATAGATCGGGAAGAGAGCGTCGAAATGCTTCGCGATAACCGCATCGGGCTTCGTTTCAGGGCCCAATAGCGGATCGACCCATTTGGCCGCGCATTCCGCCATGCTGGGATAGACCTTCTGCTGGACGACGGCGATCATCGCCGCCCCCGCGGCCCCCGCTTCCTCACGCTCGACACTCCTCACCGGCGCATTGAGCGCGCTGGCGAACATCAGCCGCAAGGCCTTGGAGCGCGCGCCACCGCCGGTGAGCCTGATGTCTTGTGGCAAAGGTCCCATCGCCGCGTAACAGTCCCGCGCGGCGAAGGCGAGGCCCTCGAACACCGCGCGCATCAGATCGGCATAGCCCATTGAGGCATCGAGTCCGGTAAATTGCGCCCGCGCCCCCGCATCGAGAAACGGGCCGCGCTCGCCGGCCTGAGAAATATAGGGATGATAGAGAAGCTGGCCCGCCGGGCGCGCCAGAACCCTGTCGTCGAGGCCGGAGAGCAGGTCCGTGCGGCTGCGCTCCACACCCTGGCTTGCGAGAAGGTCGCGGGCGAGATCGAGAAGCCAGTCGATATTGAGCGTCGAGGCCATGTTGGACTGCATCTGCGCCAGCATGCCGGGCGCCGGAAAGGCCATGGTGTAGCCGGTGCGTTCGGCGTTGAGCTTGACTGCTTCGGCCGAGGGCGCGAGCCGCATATGCATGCCGGTCGATCCGGCGATCGAACAGCCGACACGGCCTTCGCGGTCGAACAGCCCGCCGCCCAGGCCGGTGCAGACCACATCGACATAGCCCAGAACAACTGGCGTGCCGGCAGCGAGGCCGATGGCTTGAGCGGCATCGAGGCTCAAACCGTGCGACTGTTGGATGCCGTCAACGATCGGCGGCAGAAGTCGTTTCGCTTCCGGAACGCCAAGTTCATCAAGTATCTGAGGCCCATAGTCGCGGGTGCGGTAATTGCCAAAAGTGAAATTGGCTTCGGAAGGATCACATGCGCGTTCCCCGGTGAGCTTGAAATAAAGCCAGTCCTTGCAGTGATGGGCGGACTCGGTCTTGCCGAGGATTTCGGGCGCGTGACGTTTCAGCCAGGCGAGCTGGACATTCTGCTGGCAGGCATTCACGCCGGTGCCCGTGCGTTCATAATGCGCGGCATAAGCGGGCGAGCGGGTGAAATCCTCGGCGATGGCGGCGGCGCGGGAATCGAGCCACAACCAGGCCGGTGCCACAGGCTCGCCTTCCTTGTCGATGAGCCACATGCCGTCACCCTGGCCGGTGACGGCAATGGCGATGACGCGGCTGTTGAGATTGTCGACCTTGTCGGCGAGATCACGCAAGGTCTGGGCCGCGTCCTTCCAGGTGCGCGCCATATCCTGCTCAACGCCGCCATTCTTGAGTGTCGTGTAGCTGTTCGCCGTTGCGGCCACGCCAAGCTGCCGGCCTTGCATCGAGAAAGCGACGGATTTGATCACCGACGTCCCGGCGTCGATGCCAATGATGACGTCCGCACTCATACGAGCTGGGCCCCATGGGCAATGGCGGCGCCATTACCGGAAGAGAAAATATGGAGGTCGCCCGGTTCGATGCCGAGAAACACTTCGCTCGCTGGTTTGGCGGCAATCTGCTCATGCGAGACCGAGACGACGGTGCGCCCGGCGATCTCGGAGGCGATATGGGTTTGGTCACCCAGCCACTGGCAGGTGACGACACGCGCCTTGAGACCTTGCTTGCCGATACGGACCGCATGCGGGCGCACGCCGAGCATCAAGGCCGTCTCGCCTTTCAGACGATTGCGCAAGGTTTGCGAAAAATCCGCTGCCGCATAGGAGAGAGACTGGCCGCCACTGCCTTCGATCGCGAAGTCGACCGTCTTGCCGTCATCCTTTACCTGAACCGGAAACACATTCATGGGCGGCTCGCCGATGAACGTCCCGACGAAGAGATTGGCCGGCCTCACCTTCAGTTCGGCCGGCGTCGCATATTGCTGGAGCACTCCCCCTTCCATGACCGCGATGCGGTCTGCCAGCGCATTGGCCTCCGTCTGATCATGCGTCACCAGGATCGTCGTGCAGTCGTGCTCGCGCAGATAGTGCTTGATGCGGCCGCGCAGGACCGCGCGCAATTGCGGCTCGAGCTGTCCCATTGGTTCATCGAGGAGATAAAGGCCGGCTTTGCGCACCAATGCGCGACCGAGACTGGCGCGCTGTTGTTGCCCACCCGACACCGAGCTTGGATATTTATTGAGCACGTCGCCGATCTCGAGGAGTTCGGCCATGTCCTTGACACGCTTGTTGACATCCTGGCTCCCAAGTTTCTGCGCCTTCAGTGCAAAGGAGATGTTCTCGGCGATGGTGAGCGGCGGATAGAGCGAATAGGTCTCGAAGGCCATGGCCACACCGCGCTGTGCCGGCGGCAGCATATGGATGGGCCGGCCATCAAGCTCAATCGAGCCATTCGTCAAAGTCTCGAAGCCGGCGATCATGCGCAAGGTCGAGGTCTTGCCGCATCCAGACGATCCCAGGAGCGCCGTGATCTCTCCCGGCTTGACGGCAAAGCTCAGATCTTTGACCGCATGCACCGCACCGGCGCCATAGATCTTGTCGACATTCTTGAGCACGAGTTCGGACGACATCAGGCGCGACCCCGCGCCAGCGCCGCACCTGTCTCGCGGTCGAACAGATGAGTCCCGGCCGGATTGAAGGCAATCGTCACCTCGTTCTCGGCCTTGGGGATCGAAGCGGATGACGAGGGCAGCGAGGCGAGGAGTTCCGCACCGGCTTTCGTTTGCAGCAGCAGCACGGTGCGTTCATTGAGCGGCGTCACTGCCATGACCTGCGCCTTCAGTCCCGCCCCTCTGCCGTTCATCACTTCGACCGCCTCCGGCCGGACGCCGAAACTGACATTCTTTCCCGCGAATATCCCGTAGGATTTGTCGATCGCCACTTTTTCTCCAGCAAGTTCGATGCTGCCGTCGGCGCCAATGGTCGTCTCGGCGAGATTGATCGTCGGATCGCCGAACAGACGCGCGACGCCGACCGTCGCCGGATTGCGATAGATGTCTGCCGGCGTTGCGATCTGGATGAACCTGCCCTCCGCCAGGACGGCAATGCGATCAGCGAGTGCCATCGCTTCCTTGTAGTCCTGCGTCACATAAAGGACGGTCGACTTCGCCTGGCGCAAAAGCCGCGGCAGTTCGAGGCGCATCTCAAAGCGCAGTTTCGCATCCACATTGCGCAACGGGTCATCGAGCAGCAGCAGCTTGGGCGATGAGGCGAGCGCCCTGGCAAGCGCAGTGCGCTGCTTCTGGCCGTTGGACAATTGCCTTGGCGCATGACCCAGGACATGATCGATCTTGAGCAGCTTGGCGACGCGACCGACACCGCTCTTCACCTGCGCATCGCTCTGCGAACGTGCCCTGAGCGGACTTGCGATATTCTCGAAGGCGTTGAGATGCGGGAACAGGGCGAAATTCTGGAACGCCATGCCGACATCGCGATGCTCCGGCGCCACATCCGCCATATCCTGGCTGTCGATGCTGATGGTGCCGGAGGTCGGCTCCTCGACGCCGGCGATGAGGCGTAAGAGCACGGTCTTGCCGGTGCCGGAAGGGCCGAAGATGACCACGATCTCGCCGGCATCGGCGGTGAGCGATATATCGGCAAGCACCTTGTTGGTCTTGAAGGCCTTGGAGATGGAGGCGAGTTCGAGATGCGGCATTATTATTCAACCCTTGACCGCGCCAAGCGAGAGGCCTTCGACCAGATAACGTTGCGCATAGAGGGCGAGCGCCAGGGTCGGTGCGATCGACAGCACGATGGCGGCGGCGATCTGGCCATATTGAATGCCCGACGCCGTTACGAAGGCAAGTGCCCCCACCGTCACCGGCTGTTTGTCGGCGGAGGCGAGGATGAGCGCGAAGACGAAATTGTTCCAGGCAAAGATGAACGCCAGGAGGCCGGCGGCGGCAATGCCAGGCATGGCGAGCGGCACAGCGATCTTGCGGAAGGTCTGCCACCAGCTGTTGCCGGCGATGCGATAGGCATGCTCGATATCGGGACTGATATCCTCGAAATAACCGCGCACGATCCACAGAATGAGCGGCAGGCAAATGAGCTGATAGACCCAGATCAGGCCGATATAGGTATTGGTGAGGCCGAGCTGCTTGAAATAGAGGCTGAGCGGCAGGAGCACCAGGAGCGGCGG
Organism: Alphaproteobacteria bacterium; assembly: GCA_005884715.1. GTDB lineage: Bacteria > Pseudomonadota > Alphaproteobacteria > Rhizobiales > Aestuariivirgaceae > Taklimakanibacter. The sequence continues at coordinate 8,453 of VAZZ01000031.1, forward strand.
CGCGAAGCGGAAGGAGAGCAGCGTGAAGGCGATGTCCTCGCCAAGACGGAAGCGGAAACGGGCGAAGGCATAGGCAGCCGGCACGCCGAGGATGAGCGACAGCGCCACCGAGAGGGTCGAGAGCAGCACGCTATTCCATAGGTTCTTCATGAAGGCGAGATCGAGATTGCCGGCTGTCGTCTTGAGCTTGCCGGTGATCAGCGCCGAATAGTTGGACAATGTCGGTTCGAAGAAGATACTGGGCGGAATGCGCAGGATCGTCTCATTGGTCTGAAACGACATCAGCACGATCCAGAAGATCGGGAACAGGAAGAAGATCAGGACCAGCGCGATGAGGCCGCCGCGGATGATACGTTCGAGGTTGGACGTGTGATCCATGGCGTCACGCTACTCCATGCGCGCGTTCGCGCAATTTGAGCCATTGCTTGATGAAGATGTTCGACAGGAAATAGGTGATCGCCCACAGGACGATCAGCAGTGCCGCCGAACGTCCGACATTCGTATACTGGAAGAATTCGAGATAGGACTGGACCTGGAACACCATCAGCGTATCACCGGGCCCGCCCTGCGTCATCGAATAGACGATATCGAATTGCTGGATGGAATCGAGCAGCCGGAACAGCGACGCGGTGATGATATAGGGGAGCAGCATCGGCAGCGTGATGCGGAAGAAGACGAAGCTCCTCGGCACGCCGTCAAGGGCCGCCGCTTCGAACGGCGCCTTGGGCAGCGAGCGCAGGCCGGCCAGCAGCAGGATCATGATGAAGGGCGTGTAGACCCAGACATCGACCAAGGTCACGGTGAGGAGTGCGGTTGAAGGATCGGACGCCCATTTGAAATTGGTGAAGCCCAGGAGGCTGACGAGATAGCTCAAGATGCCGAAATTGGGATTGGTCATCAGCTTCCACATGAGGGCCGCCAGCGCCGGCGCCGTCATCAAGGGAAGCAGGAGAAGGATCGAGGCGAGATTATTGAAGCGCGTTGGTTTCTGCAGGAGAAGGGCGATGCCGAGGCCGAGCAACAATTCGACCCCGACGGTGAGGCCCGCATAGACGAGCGAGATCTTCACCGTGTTCCAGAATGCCGCGTCGGTGAGGAAATTGAGATAGTTGTCGAACCAGATGAAGCCCTTGAGCGCCGGCAGGTTGAGCCTGAAGCGCAGAAGCGAATAATAGACGGCGGTGAAGAACGGGATGAGGATGCCGATGCAGACGATAAGCGCCGGCAGGCTGAGGAGATAGGGCAGCGACCGGCGCAGGAACCGGCTGCTCGTCTTCGGTCGTGGCATGTGTTCGGCTGCCGCAGTCATGATGCTGGCCCGTACTCCATTTCACTATAGATCATCGCGAAGGGTTGCACAGCCCGGCCGGGGAGGATCGGCCGGGCCGTGCGGCTGATGCCTAGCCGAGACCGGCATCCTTCAACTGCTTGTCGACATTGGCCGCGAGCTTGTCGAGGCCTTCATCGACCGGCAACTCCTTGGCCACCATCTTCTGCAGCGTTTCCGCCCACTGAGTGGTGAGGTCGAAGAACAACGGCTGCGCGGTGAAGTAGATCTTCGCCCCGGGCGCCGAGGTGTCGTGCTGGTTGAGGTAACCCGGATAGGACTTGTCGATCCGGCTTCTGAATTCTTCGTCCTTCCATACCGAAGCCCGGACCGGATTGACGAAGTCCATCTTGCGTGCGCCGAACAGATCATGCTCGACCGACGACGCCCATTGCATGAAATACCAGGCGGCATCCTTCTGGCCTGAGAAGTTCGACAGAGCGAGCGACCAGATCCACACATTGGGTGTCGGAGCCTTGGCCTTCGGATTGGCGGCAAACGGCGCATAGCCGATATTGCCCTTCTCCTTGTTGTCGCCGCCATTCATGAAATAGCCGAGAATGTCGGCATCGTAGATCATGGCGGAGGCGCCGGCGCCGAGATCGGTGCCGACCTGATACCAGGTATAGGTCGACCAGTTCTTCGGTCCCGATTCCTGGATCATCTGTACCCACTGCTTGTGGAAGGCCTTCGATTCGGCCGTATTCATCGCCGCGGTGAGCTTGCCGTTGGCGACGGTGAAGTCCTTCTGGCCGAAATTCGAATAGCCCGACAGGAAGCCCGGATGGATCGTGGCCCAGGAGCGCGAGCCGCGCACACCGATGCCATAGGGCCCGCCCAGATCCTTGGTGAGCTTCGCGGCGGTCGCCACGAGTTCGTCGAGATTCTTTGGCGGCTCGACTTTGGCCTTCTCGAACATCTTCCTATTGTAGGAGATGTTGTTGAGTTCATAGCCCCATGGAATGCACCATTGCTTCGCATCCGCCGAGCCCAGTTCGCCGCCCGGAACACCATTCCATGCGGTCGAGGCCCTGAGACCCGGCAGCACGTCATCCCAATTATAATTGGGGTTCGTCTTCGCCGGATCCTTGATATAGTCGTTGAGATCGGCGATCCAGCCGGCCGGACCATAGGTCCAGGTCATATAGGCGCCGGTCATGAAGGCATCATATTCGCTCGAGCCCGATGATAGCGCCGCCGTTACCTTGTCGAAATAGACATCTTCCGGGAAGACGTCATAGGTGACGTCCATGCCGGTCATGTCCTTGAAGGTCTTCAGATTGGCGATCATCGCATCCGCATAGGGATGCTTGTTGAGCAGCAGCTTGAGCTTGGTGCCCTTAAAGGCCATCCAGTCGAAATCTGCAGCCATGGCGCGCGTCTGCGCCTGGGTCAGCAGCATGCCGCCGGCGGCCGCCGATATTCCGAGCTTGGCCGAAGCGCTGAGCAATTCCCGCCGCGAGAGTTTCCCGGCGACAAAAGCGTCGAACAGCCCTTTTTCTTTCTCGTACATTCCCATTTTCCTCCGTTGGTTGGATAGGCATCAGGCGGACGCGGCGTTGCCGCCGTTCTTGCTGCCGGGTTCTACGCCCGGTTCCTCCCCCGTCAATTGCCGGGCGGTAGATTCATCGGTGATGAGGCCGGTGAGCAGCCCGCTTCTCAGCACCGCGCGAATGGCTTTCATCTTGTTGCGGCCGCCAGCGATGGCGACCAATTCGCGCCCGCGCAGCAGCTCGATATCGGGAGCAAGGGCGCGAGCGGAGAGATCGGTCGGCACCTGCCTGCCCTGATCATCGAAGAAGGATCCGAGGACTTCGCCAAGTGCCCCGGCGCGGGCGACGTCTTCGATTTCGCTTGTGCTCACCATGCCGGCAGAGGTGATGAAGCCTTGATTGTCGACCTCGCCGATGCCGACAAGATGCAGGCTCGCCTGGCGCGCCAGCGCGACCACATCGGCGATGCCGAATTGCGAAAGCAGGACCGCTTTGTCCCCGACGCTGTTGGCGAAGAAGGGCACCGGCAGAAGATAGGCTTCGGAGCCGGTGCGCTCGGAGAGCCGATGGATCACGTCATAGGGATTGGCGGCGAAGCGGCGCGTCAGGCCGCCGAGCAGTGAGACGAATTTCACATGCGGTGCAGGCGAACTCGGCAGGAAATCGATGGCCGCGGCAAGGGTGCGGCCATGACCGACGCCGATGATCCCATGCAGCGCCCGGTCGAGCACATTGCGCAGATAGCGCGCCCCCGCCATGCCGAGCGTGCGCAAGGGCAATATGCCGTCATCGATATTGGGCACGACCTCGCAATGGCCGAGACCGAATTTTGCCTTGAGCTGTTCTTCGAATGCGACGCAGCCGGCGATCGGGCCCTCGACGAACACCCGGATCAGGCCGTCGCGGCTGGCGCGGGCGATCAGCCGGTGCGCCTTGGTATTGGGGACGTTGAGCTTCTCGGCGATCTCGCCCTGGGTCTGGCCGCCGGCGAAATAGAGCCAGGCGGCGCGCGCCGCGAGCGTCGCTTCCTCGTCGATCTGCAGATTTAACCGGGGCTGGTCCAACTCTCCCATCCAACATGCTGCATTTTTTTTCGTTGCCTGCAATATTTTTCAAACCAAGCCGCGAGTCAACGAGATTCGTCACTGCAGTGCAGCAAGCAAGTGTCAGGCCGGTGGCTGACAGCGCGTGTAGCATCTTGATTTGAAATCGAAAATCATGCCATTGCGGTCGAAACCAGGGCTAAGCATGGTCAGAATCGAAGGGGCGAGCGCCTCCGGCAGAGGCACGCTGTCCGGATCCTCTTCCGGCCAGGCTTCGCTGCGCAATTCGGTACGGATCGGTCCGGGGCTCAAGAGATTGGCTCTGACCGTCGTGCCTTCGATCTCATTTGCATAGACCCCGACCAGCGCCTCGAGGCCCGCCTTGCTCACGGCATAGGGAGCCCAGCCGGGATGGCGCTTCCAGGCCACACCCGAGGTGACGAATAAGGCGCGACCGGCGGGACTCGCTTTGAGCAAAGGGTCGAGCAGATGCAGCAATCTGAAATTGGCGATGAGATTGATGGCGAGTGCCGATTCGAATTCGGCCGGCGGCAATTCGCCGATCGATTGTTTCTTGCCGAGGATGCCGGCATTGCCAAAGAACCCATCGAGCCGGCCGAGGCGCTCCGCGATCAATGCCGAGAGGCGATCGATATCATTTTCATCACTCATTTCGCAGACGACAGGAGTGGGGCTGTCACCACTATATGGGCACCCTCTTGGGCCAGCGCCTGGAAGGCGGCCCGTCCGATGCCGCGCGATGCGCCGGTCACCAGGATGACGCGGTCTCTATGTTGTCCGGGCAAGAGCGATCCCCCTCTGAGACACGATCGTGATGGCTTGCGCTTAACCTGTCCGACCTGGGCTTTCAACTCGGACAATACCAAAACAGGACCAACTTAATTTTCTTCCAAGCAGGTATCATTTTGGTATTGTTCGGCTTGGAGTAGAATCGCGTGGCTGAGAAGAGACTATTCATGGGGGTAGACGGCGGCGGCACGAAATGCCAGATCCGCATTCGCGGGCAGGATGGCGCACTCCTTGGTGAGGCAGAGGGCGGCCTTGCCAATCTCTATTCGGACTTGGACGCTGCCGTTGCGACTATTATTGCCACAATTACGGAAGCTCTGGCAAAGGCAGGACTGAAACCCGAGGATCGCCAGCATATGCATG
>VAZZ01000255.1 GCA_005884715.1 Alphaproteobacteria bacterium
TCTCGCCACCAGGTCCATATTATGCTCGATGATGAGAAAGGTGATGCCGCGCCGGTTGATCTCGGCGACGCGGTCGATGATCGTGTCGAGAAGGGCCGGATTGACTCCGGCGCCAGGCTCATCAAGGAGAATGAGGCGGGGATCGGCCATGAGCACGCGGCCAAGTTCCAAGAGCTTGCGCTGGCCGCCCGAGAGGATGCGTGCCGGCTCGCGTGCCAGCCGCGCCAACCCCAGGAATTCGAGATGCGCCATCGCCCTCTCGGCATTGGCGCGTTCTTCGACAGCGACGCGATGCGGTTTGAGCCAGTTGGCGAAGAGGCGCTCGCCCGATTGCGCCTGCGCCGCAGTCAGCATGTTTTCGATGAGGGTCATCTCGGTGAAAGGTCGGGGTATCTGAAAAGTGCGGCCTAGTCCGCGCGCTAAGCGCCGATAGGCTCCTTCGCCAGTGATCTCGGCGCCGGCCAGAAGGATCTCACCGCGTGATGGCTTGAAGGTGCCGGCGATCAGATTGAAGAGCGTGGTCTTGCCGGCGCCATTGGGGCCGATCAGGCCGAAGATCCCGCCTCGCTCGATCTTCAGCGTGATGTCAGAAACGACTTCAGCGCCGCCGAAATGCTTCGAGACGGATCTGACTTCCAGCATACCCCTTCCCCTCAATTACACGTAGCTGTTATCATTCCTCCCGCTTCATCACCAGAGGATGGATTACTCATGGCCGCTGTCTCCGCCGACAGTTTCGAGCTCTATGATCTGCGCGTGGAAGTCGTGGCGCCGGAGGGCGCCAAGCTCTATTGCGGCGCCAGGATCGGCGATTATTTCGAGCTCAAAGGCGAAATGCTTCATCTTCCCCCCGGACAGGGCTTCTCCATCTATTCGCTCGCCGCCGTCTTGCCGCTGCTCGCCGCCAAGCAGCGCCAGACCGATCCCCATGACTGGATGACGAGCGATGCGGAAATCGCCTGTCCCGATCCCAACTGCCCGAGCCGGCTTCGCATCCTGAGGGGCGCCAAGAGGCGCTTCCTTCATTCCGAAACGACGGCCATCCCGCTCACCAAGGACCATTGAGTTTGACAGAGACGGAACTCTATTCACTGCGGCCCGGTTATGACATCTCGCGGGTCATCCGCGGCGGCTGGCAGCTTGCCGGCGGCCATGGCGCCGTCGACCGGCGCGAAGCGGTCGCCGATCTGATCGCCTTCGCCGATGCCGGCATCACCACTTTCGACTGCGCCGATATCTATACCGGCGTCGAGAATATCATCGGCGAATTCAGGACCGCCTATGGAAATGTGCGCGGGTCGGAAGCGCTGGCCCGCATCAAGGTGCATACCAAATTTGTACCCGATCTCGACATATTGCCCAAGATCACCAAAGGCCATGTCGAGGCTGTGATCGAGCAGTCGCTCAGGCGCCTGCGCATGGAGCGGCTCGATCTCGTGCAGTTCCACTGGTGGGACTATCAGGTGCCGGGATGCGTCGAAGCGGCACTCTGGCTCAAGGAGCTGCACCAGATCGGCAAGATCAACCTGCTCGGGGGCACGAATTTCGACACCCCGCATACGGGCGAACTCATCGCCGCGGGCTTTCCGCTCGCCAGCATGCAGGTGCAATATTCGCTGCTCGATGCGCGCCCTGAAAATGGCCTTGTCGAGCTCTGCCGCAAGCACGATGTCCATCTCCTTTGCTATGGCTCGGTGGCCGGCGGTTTCATCACCGACCGCTGGCTGGGGCAGGCCGAACCAAAGCCTCCCTTCGAGAACCGCTCGCTCACCAAATACAAGCTGATCATCGATGATTTCGGCGGCTGGGACCTGTTCCAGCATCTGCTCCGCACGCTGCGGATCATCGCCGACGCCCATGGCAGCGACATCGCGACGGTTGCGAGCCGCGCCATGCTGGAGCGGCCGCAAGTCGGCGCCGTGATTGTCGGCGCCCGCAATCCGAGCCACCTCAAGGCCAATGAGGCGATCTTCAAATTGCGCCTGACGCCTAAGGATCATGTCCGCATCGGCGATGTCCTGCGGCAAAGACAGGGTCCGCTCGGCGACACATTCACGCTTGAGCGCGACCGCAGCGGACCCCACGGTTCGATCATGAAATATAACCTCAACAGAGAGCTCTCATGACGCCGCTCTCAACCTCCGCCGCCCGCGAGGTCGTCGAGCTTCATGCCCTTTTCGTCGAGCTGTTCACCGGAAGGTCGCGCGATTTCAGCCGCTGCGACGCCGTCTTCGCAAGCCAGTTCGAAATGGTGACACCCGATGGGCAGCGCTTGACGCGCGCGAAGATCCTGGAGGGGCTCAAAAGGGCTCAAGCAAAGGCCGATTTCCGTATCACCATCCAGGACATCCGCCCGATCCGGGAGGACGGTGAATCCGTCTTGCTCCAATATATTGAGGAACAGTATCGTGACGGGGAAACGACCAGGCGGCTATCCATCGCCCTGTTCGAGACGGCGAGCCGGGCGCCTTTGGGCGTGGTCTGGCGCTATCTGCAAGAAACATGGATAGATGAGTGACAAGAGGCAGGTCTGCCTGCCCAAACAGGGAACGGAGGAAACAGATGAAATACGCTTTATTGGCCATGACCGCACTGGCGGGCCTGGCCCTTGCGCCGGCTGCCGGCAAGGCGGCCGATTGCGACATCACTGTCGGGCTGGTGATGGAATTGACCGGTCCTGCCGGTGAATATGGCCAGGCCGGCGCCAAATCGGTCGAAATGGCTTTCCGCGACATCAACGACGCGGGCGGCGTGATCAATGGCTGCAAGCTCATCACCGATACGCGCGACAGCCAGAGCCAGGGCAATGTCGCCGTCGACGTGGCGGCGCAGCTCGTCCAGGTCAAGAAGGTGCCGGCGCTGATCGGCGGCATCATCTCCTCGGTCTCGATCCCCATTCTCACCTCGGTGACGGGACCGGCAAAAGTGGTGCAGGTTTCACCCGCTTCGTCTTCGCCGACGCTCACCGCGCTCGGACGCGAAGGCAAGACCAATGGCGTGTTCTTCCGCACCATCACCTCAGATGCGCTGCAAGGCGTTGCGGCGGCCAAATATGCGCTTGACCAGGGCTTCAAGAAGCTCGCCGTCATCCATGTCAACAACGACTTCGGCGTCAACATGGTGGGCGAGTTTTCCAAAGCCTATAAGGCGCTCGGCGGCGAAATCGTTTCGGTGACGCCCTACAATGAGAAGCAGCCGAGCTATCAGGCGGAAGTCACCGCCGCGATGGCCGGCAGTCCGGACGGCCTCTATCTGATCAGCTATCCGGTCGACGGCGCCACCATTGCCAGGCAATGGATCTCGCAAGGCGGTGTGCCCAAATTCCTGCTCAATGACGGCATGAACAGCACCGATTTCATCGCCAATGTCGGCGCCAAATATCTCGACGACGCCTTCGGCACCTCCTCCGGCACCAGCCCGACGCCATCGACCGATTATTTCATGAAGAACTACAAGGAGTTCTCCGGTATCGATCCGGCCAATCCGGCCGCTGACCGCTCCTATGATGCGGGCGCCATTGTCGGCCTCGCCATCGCGCAGGCCGGCAAACCGGACTCGGCTGCGATCAAGGACGCAATCAACAAGGTGCTCGATCCCAAGGGCACGGTGATCCATGCCGGCAAGGAGGAATTCGCCAAAGCGCTCCAGCTCATCAAGGACGGCAAACCGATCAAGTATGAAGGCGTCATCGGCCCGGTCTCCTTCGATCAATATGGCGACATCACCGGCCCCTTCCGCCTGTGGCGCATCCAGAAGGGTGAAATCACCACCGTCGGTGAAATGACCACCGCCGATGTCGACGCGATCAAGGCCAAGATCGGGAACTAGGGGATAGGTCACGATCGCAACAATTTTACTTTCGTCATCCCGGCGAAAGCCGGGATCCATTTAATTCTCGACAGGCGGGCAGCGCCGCCCGGATCGCATCTATTCAGGGGATCCCGGCTTTTCGTCGGGATGACGAAAAGAGAAAATGACTCTCCGTCCCGACCGCATAAAGCTGGCTGCCGATCTCGAGATCAGCCGCCTGATCTGTGGGTTATGGCAGATCGCCGATATGGAAAAGGATGGGCGCAGCCTCGATCCCGGCCTGCTGGCTCGAGACATGAAGGCCTATGCCGAAGCAGGCTTCGACACTTTCGACATGGCGGATCATTATGGCAGTGCCGAAATCATCGCCGGACGTTTCAGCGATCTCCACCGTGCCGGTGAAGTTAAGGCAGCGCAACCTGTGCTTCTCACCAAATGGTGCCCCTCGCCCGGGCCGATGACTCGCGACGTCGTGAGTGCCGCAGTAGACCGGGCGCGCGAGCGGCTGCGCGTGGAGAAGATCGATCTCCTGCAGTTCCATTGGTGGACGTTCCAGCATCCGGGCTGGATCGATGCGATGAAGGAACTGACGCTTGCCAAACAGGATGGCCTGATCGGCCATCTGGGCACGACCAATTTCGACACCGATCATTTGCGCCTCCTGCACGATCACGGCATTCCGATCCTGACCAACCAGGCGTGCTTTTCGCTGCTCGATCGACGTGCCCAAGGCGAGATGAGCGCCTTCTGCGCCACATCCGGCGTGAAGCTCCTCGCCTATGGCACGTTGGCTGGCGGCCTTCTCACCGGGAAATGGCATGGCAGAGCGAGGCCTACCCAGGTCTCCGACTGGAGCACGATGAAATATCTGCGCTTCGTCGAGGCGATCGGAGGCTGGGAGGCCTTGCAGGAAATCCTGAATGCCGCGGCGAAAGTGGCGGCCAAGCACGGTGTCTCGATCGGCAATGTCGCGACGCGCTGGGTGCTCGAGCAGAAAGCGGTTGCTGGCATCATAATTGGCGCGAGGCTCGGCGAGCGCGAGCACCGGGCGGATAATCTGAAGGTCTTCCAATTCGCACTCGATGAGGAAGATCACCGCCTCATCGATGCCGCTTTGGCGCAGACCAAGGCGATCCCCGGCGATTGCGGCGATGAATATCGAAAGCCCCCTTTTCTCACCGCATCGGGTGATCTCAGCCACCATCTGGCGGGTTTCCCGAAAGTCTATCAGGCGCAAATCATGCCGGAACGGCCGGAGCGATTGCGTATCGATACCGGCAGCATATGGGAACCACTCGCCGGCTATAGCCGCGCGGTGAGGGTGGGCGATCGCATCCTGGTCTCGGGAACGACCGCCACGCATGGCGCGGGCGAAGTCATCGCACCCGGCAGTGCGGCAAGCCAGACCGTCTATATTCTCGACAAGATCCGCGCCAGCATCGAAGCGCTGGGTGGAACAATGGAAGATGTCGTGCGCACGCGCGTCTATTTGCGCGACCAGAATGACTGGGAGGCGGTCTCAAAAGCCCACGGCCGCGTCTTCGGGCATATCAGGCCTGCCAACACACTGCTGGAAGTCTCCGCCCTGATCGGGAAATATGACGTCGAAATCGACGCAGAGGCCATAGTCAGCTGATGAAGACCAGAACCGACTTTCCCCGCGCCATCCGTCTCATCGAACATGCGGAAATCGCGTTGTCGGACGGCGTCAGGCTATCGGCAATGATCTGGCTGCCGAAAGATGCGGAAGAAAAGCCGGTTCCCGCCATCCTCGAATATCTGCCCTATCGCAAGCGCGACGCCACGACCGAGCGCGATGCGCTCAATCATCCCTATTTCGCCGGCCATGGCTATGCGGCGATCCGCGTCGACATGCGCGGTGCCGGTGATTCGGAAGGCGTCCTCAAGGGCGAATATCTCAAGCAGGAACAGGACGACGCTTTGGAAGTGCTGCGCTGGATCGCAGCACAGTCCTGGTCGACCGGTTCGGTCGGCATGATCGGCATCTCCTGGGGCGGCTTCAATGGCCTGCAGATCGCGGCACGCCGGCCGCCGGAACTGAAAGCGGTGATCTCGCTGTGCTCGACCGATGACCGCTACGCCGATGACATCCATTTTATGGGCGGCTGCCTGCTGGTCGACAAATTCGCCTGGGGCTCGACGATGTTCAGCATCAATGCGACCCCGCCCGATCCCGAACTGGTCGGCGACAAATGGCGCGACCTGTGGATGCGCCGGTTGAACGAATCGGGCTTCTGGCTGGCGGAATGGCATCGCCGGCAGCGGCGCGATGACCTCTACAAGCATGGCTCGATCTGTGAGGACTATGGCGCCATCCAATGCCCGGTCTATCTCGTCGGTGGCTGGATGGATGGCTATACCAATCCGATCTTCCGCATGATGGAGCATCTCCAATGCCCGAAGAAGGCGCTGATCGGCCCATGGGCGCATAAATATCCCAATTTTGCCGAGCCCGGCCCGCGCATCGGCTTCCTGCAGGAGAGCTTGCGCTGGTGGGACAAATGGC
>VAZZ01000256.1:0-4852 GCA_005884715.1 Alphaproteobacteria bacterium
CGCCCGGCCAGCTCTCGCCGGCATTTCATATATTTTGAATTAAGGGGCGGAATATCGTATAGCCAGAGCTATAATCTTTTCTGGCATTGCTGAGAATTGAAGATGAAGGTGAAGAAGGCCGCTGTCCTCCCCGAAAGCATGCTGGTGGATGCGGATACTCATGTCGAGAGCTTCCGCCAGACCCGCCATAACCGGCGTACCGAGCTGGTCGAAGATTATGTCGAGCTAATTGCCGATCTGATCACCGATCGCGGCGAAGCCCGCCAGGTCGATATGCCCTATCGCGGCGTGTTCCTGACCGAGGCGGGCTTGAGCCTCGCCGGCAAGAGCCGCGAGCGCCACCAGATCGTGGAGAATTTCCTGTGCGCTCTCGGCATCAGTCCGGAGACTGCCCGGGTCGACGCCGAGGGCATCGAGCATCATGTGAGTCTTGAAACACTGAATGCCTTCAGGGATTTTCTGCGCAAGAGATGAAGCGCGAAGCGCAGATCCTCTGGCGATGTTCCTCGGATCGATGCCCAGGTCAGGCTATGAGGCCGCCCAAAGGCGCGTCCGTATGCTCTCCTGTGAAGACGGATAGACCTTCGCTGTCACGCGCATCCGCCTCGAAGGATCGACGTAGCCATTCGTGCAGCATGGCGGTACTGCGCGAGAAGATGAGTGCTTCGCGGCGGTGACGCACGCCGGTCTTGCCGCCCGCGTCTTCTATCCGCACATGCATATTGGGATCGACGGCGGCAATGGCCGAGATCAGCGAGACCGGCGAATGCGCCCAGGCATCGGCGCCGATGCGGACCGTCACCAATGCCGTCTTGCAATTGACGATGGCGATCGAAGTCTCGTGCATCAGCCTGATGACGTTGCCGAAAAACATACCGAGTTCCTGCGGTGGGACGTGCTGGATCATCGTCGTGGCGAAGACCAGATCGGCCTTTGCCGCAGATGCGCGTTGCAGAGCCTCCTCACTGATGATCAGAAATCGCGGCTGGCTCCGGGCGATGATCTTGCCGTCGATCATAGTCAGGCCATCGCGATAGAAACTGTCGACGATATCGAGGCCGAGATAGCGGCCGCTATCCAGATATTCGATGAAATGCTGGCCGACGCTCAGGCAGCCGCAACCGTATTCGATGCACATCATGTCGCGCCTCAGATTGCGGGTTCGGAACCAGTCAAATTCCTTTCGGCCGCGTTTGCGGAAATCGGCCGGATCGAGCAAGGGGGCGCTGAGCGGTGACAGTCCTGTCCGATAGCGCCTGGCGCCGCCGCCGCGTGCCAGTCCGGCTGCTATCAGATGGGCGTAGAAATGGGCGAAGGAGGCATTGCGATGGCGGATGCGCCACAAGGCAAAGCCGATATCGGTGGCGAGGGCGGCGAGGTTGAGGCCCCAGCCGTGCTCGAACCGATTGGTGATGAATTTCTTGACGGGATCGCGCCGCGTGTTGGCGCCGATTGCCGATCCTGCTGTGTCCGCGATGGTAACGTCTTGGTGACTGATTTTTTCCATGTGGGTGTTCATGGTGGGACTCCGTGCAAATGATGGAGGCCACAAGGCACGCCGGGCGTCAGGCGGAAGCGTGGAGCGATCATTACAAAATCGACGGGCAGTGGGATTGATCCGTTCAATGAACAGGGGTAACGGAATGAAGCTGCTTTTAATCGAAGATGATCAGCGCACTGCCGATTTCATCTGCCGCGGCCTGCATGAGCACGGGCACATCGCCGAACACGCCGATAACGGGCGCGACGGCTTGCTTCTGGCGGCCAGCGGGAAATATGACGCACTGATCATCGACCGCATGCTTCCCGGCATGGACGGGCTGAGCGTCGTGAAGGCCCTGCATGCCATCGACACGCATGCGCCGGTCATTTTCCTCACCACCATGGGCGGCATTGATGACAGGGTGGAGGGGCTCGACGCGGGAGCAGATGATTACCTCGTCAAGCCGTTTGCCTTCGCCGAGTTGCTGGCGAGGCTGGGCGCCATCATGCGGCGTCCGCCCGTGACCAAGATCAGGACCACTTTGTCATTCGCCGATCTCGAGATGAATTTGCTGACCCGCGAGGTACGCCGCGGCGGCCGCAAGATCGAGCTGCAGCCGCAGGAGTTCAAGCTCCTGGAATTTCTTTTGCAGAGCGAAGGCCGCATCGTCACCAAGACGATGCTGCTGGAAAAAGTATGGGGATTTCATTTCGATCCGCAGACCAGCGTCGTGGAAACGCATATGAGCCGGCTCAGGGCCAAGGTCGATCGCGATTTCGACCTGGCGCTGATCCGCACGCTGCGCGGCATCGGTTATTGCCTGCGCGCCGATGCATAGGATCCTGCGCACCTCGAGCTTCCGCCTGGCTGCGGCCTATGCCGCCGTCACCGCGCTCGCCTTCCTGGTTCTCTATCTCGTCACCGGCTGGATTTCCAGTGGCGCGCTCGATCATCAGATCCGCGCCGGCGTCGAGGCCGAGTTTTCCGACCTCATGGCCGAATACTCAGACGCCGGCAGAGCCGAATTCCTCAAGGAACTGGATGCACGATCGAACGTCAAGGGCGAGTGGTCCTTCCTCTATTACTACGGCGACCAGGCGGGGCGAAAGATCGCCGGAAATATCGACCGGATCAAAGCCTTCGATGGCTGGCGCCGGGAGGCGATAAACCAGGCGGAGACCGGCCAGAATTCGGCGCGTGACAATGATCACCAGATGATCGCCTTCGGCAAACATTTGGCCGATGGGTCGTTTCTCCTGGTTGGTGATGACGGCTATGGCGCAATCGCGGCGCAGCAAGCCATCGACATTGCCTTCGCCTGGGCGTCGGTGCTCGCCTTGGCTTTGTCGATCCTGGCCGGCGTTATCATCAGCCAGCGTTTCCTGAGAAGTATCGATCGCATCAACGCGACCAGCCATGCGATCATGCGCGGCCAATTGAAGGAGCGCATTCCGGTTTATGATACCTCCGATGAAATAGACAAGCTGGCGTCCAATCTGAATCTGATGCTTGACGGCAATCAGGCGCTGCTCGAGCTCTTGAAGCATATGTCGACCAATATCGCGCATGATCTGCGCACCCCGATGTCGAGGTTGCGCCAGCATCTTGAGGCAAGCACCTTGACCAGGCTTTCCTCGGAGGGCTATCGGGCTGTCATCGATCAGGCGATCGACGAGATCGATTCGATCCTGGCGACATTCTCGGCGCTGCTGCGGATTGCGCAAGTCGAATCGGGGAGCCGCAAGGCGGCCTTCCGGCCGGTTTATCTCTCCGCCATCGCGGAGCGTCTGGCGGATGCCTATCGTGCGGTCGCCGAGGATAGCGGCAAATCATTGGCGAGTATTGTCTCGCAGGGCATCGTCTTCGTCGGCGACGAGGAGCTCTTGACCCAGATGCTGGCCAATCTGATCGAGAATGCTATCAAACACACGCCGGCCGGAGCGACCATCCGCCTTGAGCTCAGTGACCTGTCGGAAGGGACAAGGGCGGTGGTCGCCGACAACGGACCTGGTATCCCCGAAGCGGAGCGTGACCGTGTGTTTCAGCCATTCTACCGGCTGGACCGCAGCCGAACGACCTCTGGGCAGGGGCTCGGCCTGTCGCTCGTTTCCGCCGTCGCCGAGCTTCACGACATCGCCGTGCGACTGGAAGACAATGATCCCGGATTGCGGGTAGTGATCGATTTCGCGCCCGCCGCGTCCGCGCGCACATCTCTTCCTGGCCGCGCCGCGCAGCCGATGCCGCATGTCACTGCTGCAATTTGATATCGAGACGAGCCCCTATCTTTGCTGTGAAACTGTGCCATCATGGCGCCTCTGACGAGTGTGCGTTTGGATGGTGAGGACCTTTGCCGCGCGATTGGGAGTGTGGAGGCTGGCGATTTTCCTGGTCAGCGCTCTTTGGCTCGCTTGCCCCGCCAGGCCGGCACAGATATCGATGTCTTCGCATGGCGGCCCGCCTCTCATCACGATCACGGGCGAGTTCGATTTCGGCGACGTGATCAAGTTCCTGCGCAAGACCGAGGGGATCCAAGACGCGGTTGTCGTTCTCAAAGGACCCGGCGGCAATGCCGTTGCCGGGATGCAGATCGGTAAAGCCATCCGGCAGAAAGGCTTCCTCACCGTCGTGCCGCCCTCCACCAACTGTGCTTCCGCCTGTGCGCTGGCTTGGCTGGGCGGATTGCCGCGGTTCATGGCGCAGGACTCGCGGATCGGATTCCACAGCGCCTACTTCGTGAAGGGTGGAAGACCGAGAAAAAGCACAGCCGCGAATTCACTCGTTGCGGCCTATCTGAAAGGGTTGCGGATGCGGCGGCAGGCCATCGCCCATATCACTGGCGCACCTCCGGAGCGATTATACTGGCTGACGATTGACGCGGCCCGCAGTCTCGGGATCGAAGCCGGTATCTACACAAGCCACGGCATAACCAGCACGCTCGGCAAGGCGCCACTCGCCGCCGCCACCCCTATGAAGCAGCCCCCTTCCGGCATGACGATAAAGAAAGCGACGGATTATCCCGGTAATGACGTCGATCGGTTGCAGCAGACGACCCTGGCAAACTGCGTGCTGGCCTGCAGCGACAGTGCCGATTGCAAGGCCGTCACCTTCATTACCAGACGCCGCGAATGCTGGATCAAAAGCGCGATAGGCTCGGCCGAGCCGCGCGATGGGCTGATATCCGCCATCAAGTAAAAACTGGCCGCCTGTTGCTGGGGGTCCTCGCCGACCGACTCGGTGTCAGGCTGGTCCTCGTCACCGGGCTTCTCGTCCAGGCCTTCGCCATCGCCGCCTATGTCCTGGTCAGCCGGCTCGGGCGAATTCTATGTGTTCGCCATTGTGTTCGGCACCGCCTATGGCAGGGTGATGCCG
>VAZZ01000256.1:4915-7381 GCA_005884715.1 Alphaproteobacteria bacterium
CTCGGACCCGTGGCCGGAGGCTGGGTTTTCTACGCCTTCAGTGGCTATCGCTGGGCTTATCAGGGTTCGGCCGCTATCGCGCTTGGCGCCGTGGCGATTGCACTCGCCTTTCCGCCGGTCGCAAGGCTGCGCCTGCGCGCCCAGCCGTCCTGAGCGGATCGCCACGAACTCTCCTGACTGCGCCGAGGCTATCCCTTCTGGATGCCCGGCGCTCTATTCGGTCAGATAGCGCTCGGGCATCACATCCCGGTAAGGGAACATCGAGAAGTAAGGCCGCGCCTCGGCGATGACGCGTTTCACCGAAGGGCGCTCCAGCAGGCGGTCGCGATAGCGGGTGAGATGGCGACGGTCGCTTCCGAACGGATGGACGATCGAGGCGTAGAACAAGGCAGGTGCCGCGGCACAGTCGGCCATCGTGAAATCCTTGCCCGTTGCCCAGTCATGCGCCGACATCTGTCCTTCGATCATCGCATAAGCGGTATCGAGCGTGGCGTGAGCTTCGGTGACGCCGAAGGCGTCGGACGCGCCTTTGGGGCGGATGCGGTCGGTGACGATCTTGCCCATCGGCACATTGACATAGAGATCGAATAAGCGGTCCCATAGGCGCGTCTCCAGTCGCGCCTTGCTGTCGGCGGGCAGGAGTGTGACCGGACCGGGATGGCTCTCCTGCAGATATTCGATGATGATGCTGGTCTCTGAAATGACGCGTTTCGCTTGTGCGTCGTGAAGCACCGGTATCTTGCCGACCGGCCAGCGTTCCATGTGAGCGGCGGCCGAGCCGGGATCGCCGAGATCGACAGTCTCGGAACGAAACGGCGTGCCGTTCTCATAGAGGGCGATCAGCACCTTGTGGCAGAACGAGGCGAGGGGATGGATATAGAGCGTAAGAGACATTGCGACACCATTTTCAGCGAGGGTCAATTCGGGCGCGCCCCGTCGCGGGCAAAGGCCTCGATCAGCGGCGCATAGCCTTCGAGATCCGGCTGCGTAGCGAAGCTGTGCCGGGCGGCTGTCGTCGCCCACGGCAATTTTTCCGCGGTTTGGACCTCAACGAAGGGGACATACCAATGATGTTCGTCGAGCATCGTCGCGCGGACATTGACAAAGAAGTCGAGCCCGTCGGGATGGGTGAACATCCAGTTCTTGCAATGCGGACAATAGAGCTGCCGGTGCGGACCGTGCAGGCCACCGGCCACCGGTTCGCCACGCGTGACTGCGAAGCCTTGGCTTGGCACGGCAATGGTCAGGGAATATGCGCTCGCACTGAGCTTCTGGCAGCCGCTGCAGTGACAGGCCATTGTCAGGAGAGGCGGGGCAGTGATGCGGAAACGTATCCGGCCGCACAGGCATCCTCCTTCCCAGGGCAGTTTCCACTCACTCATATTCGACCCTCCTGCGGTAACGCCCAGGCATCTTGGATAGCGAGCGGGATGGTCTGATTGGCTTGCGGCATGGGGCCTCCGGGATTGGCGAAGCCCGAGGAGGATACTTCTCACGGCACCGGGATTGAATAGGCTTCCCGCCGCTTAGAGGACCTGCGGCGGAACCGAGACCGTAATTATTTGGGCGGAACATCGCGCCCGCATCCCCGTTGACTTGCGGCCGGCGAAGTAGGCGGGCTCCTCCAACAGCGCCGTCACTGCCTTCCAATATCGCGCGCCCGATACGGACCTTGCTGATCTGAAACGGCGCCTTGCACAGACGCGCTGGCCGGAAAGTGCTACGCAAGCGGGATGGGAGCAGGGCCCGCCCCTCGCTAAACTTCAAAACCTAATCGCCTACTGGCGCAATGACTATGACTGGCGGCGATGTGAGGCACAGTTGAACCAGTGGCCTCAGTTCAGGACCACCATAGATGGGCTCGGCATTCACTTCATTCACGTCCGCTCGCGCCATGCGAGCGCGCTTCCGATGATCCTGACCCATGGATGGCCGAGCACGATCCTCTTGTTTCGCGAAGTCATCGGACCGCTGACTGACCCCGTAACACATGGCGGTGCAGCCGCAGATGCATTCGACGTCGTCATACCCTCGCTTCCCGGCTTCGGCTTTTCAGACAAGCCGAAAGAGCGCGGCTGGAATGCGGCACGAACGGCCGGTGCCTGGGCGCAATTGATGAGCCGTCTCGGTTACGGCCGTTACGTTGCGCAAGGTGGCGATTGGCGCGCCTTCGTGACGACCGCGATGGCACAACAGCGGCCGCAAGGTCTTGCCGCCATCCACCTCAATTTCGCGCAAACCATGCCGGACAATTTGCCCAAGACCCTGCTGCCCGATCAGAAGCGGGTGGTCGACGCGATCAAGACCTGGCGCCAGGAGGGTGGGGCTTATCTGCAGCTCCAGGCGACCCGGCCGCAGCTCGCAGGCTATCTCCTCTCGGACTCACCCCTCGCGCAGGCCGCCTGGATCTATGACATCTTCAATGGAGGTACCGGCAATACTGGCGACCCTGAGAGTGCAATATCG
>VAZZ01000032.1:0-542 GCA_005884715.1 Alphaproteobacteria bacterium
TATCATTCGTGAATGCTGCGGGCCCTCCTGGGCGCCGGAAGAAGTTCATTTCGAGCATCCAAAGCCCGAAGTCTGGCGCGAACATGAAAGCGCCTTCGATGCGCCCGTCTATTTCTCGCAATCGACCAATGCGCTCGTCTTCCGGCGTGAGTTTTTCCAGCGCCCGATGCCCGCCCCCGATCTCAAGCTCCTGTCGATCACTCGCATGTGCCTGATGAGTATGGGCACCAAGCCGCTGCCGCGCCAGACGCTGAAGGACCAGATCAGATCGGCCATCCGCGCCCGCCTGGCCGAAGGCTATCCGGCGCTCGAGAATGTGGCGGATTCGATCAGATCATCGCCTGCCGCCATTCAGCGCGAACTTTCGCGCGACAATCTCAATTACAAGGATCTTGTCGAAGAGACCCGCCGCGACCTGGCTCTTGTCTATGTCCGCCAGCGCGAACTGGCTTTCTCGGAGATTGCCTTCCTGCTCGGCTATTCGGAATTGTCGGCCTTCTCGCGCGCCTTCCACCGCTGGACCGGCATCTCGCCGCGAAATT
>VAZZ01000032.1:550-3175 GCA_005884715.1 Alphaproteobacteria bacterium
GGGCGCGTCGCAAAATCTTTCTGACCGGTTATCGTCAGACGGGTCAAGGCCGCACGCAGTTCCACGAGTTCCGTCTGGAATCTCTCGAGCGTTCTTGCTGAGTGGACGGGCTCATATCCGGCGGTTCGGGCCAGACTGATGAACTCGACCAGCCCATCGACGAGCGACTTTGTCACTTTGATCCGATCGAGCGTCAATCTGATTTTTTCGCGGCGATACATACCGCAGAAACGCCTGAGTTGCTCTGGCGTTCCGCTAAGAACGATATCATCACAGAAATAAAATTGCGCACAGCTCCAGATGGAACCCGGACCTGCGCGACAAGGCGCTCACCTGTCAACCAAACTTCGCGAGATAATCCTCACACAAGGGGACGGTATCTCGCGTATAGGGCACGCCCATCGATTTCGCGAGATCCGTTTCCGCATGCGAACCGATCCAGGCGACCAGCAGCAGCCGGCGGAACATCACCAAGGTGGGAATCTCATGCTCGTCTTCGGCTGAAAGCGGGGCGACCTCGCGATAGCCTCCAACCCAGGCATCGATCAACTCGGGCACATCGGGCCGATGTTCGATGAAGGACAACGCCGTCGCGCAGTCATAGAGATACCAGCTGAAGCCGCAATCATCGAAATCGATGACCTTTGTCTCTTCGCCCTCGATCAGCAGATTGGCGAGGCGCATGTCGCAATGGATGAGGCCATAGCGGTGGGGCCCCTTGCCGAACGCCTTGAGCCTTCTTTCGATGAGGTCGAGGGCACGCTGGAAAAGTCTTGTCTTCTCCGCATCGAGCCCCATGCCGTCGCGCCACGAGCCCCAATGCTGCACGGTTCCGAACGCGCCATCGAAATCCCAAGTCAGGCGCTGGAAATCCTTTGGCCTCGTCCAGGCCTGCGAATGCCGATGCATGCGCGCCGTCACCGCCCCTAGCACTTCGAAGGGACCGAGTAATTCGGCTTCCGAGGGCTCGGACCCGTTTTCCCAATCGAACAGGACCGCATGCCGGGAAGGCAGACCCTCAAGGTCGACGATCTGGATGAGCTCGCCGTTCTTGCCCTTGATAGGAACCGGCGTTGTGACGGCCTTGTCCCGGCGCAGCGCCTGGAGCCAGGCGAGCTCCGATCCTATGGCCCGCTGCGAGTGATAGCCTTGCCGGTGAACGCGCAGCGCCCATTTTCTGCCGCCGGCATCGATCCGATAGGTGGCGTTTTCCGATAGATTGATCATCGTCGCGGACGCCCTGGCCGGCAGGTCGTAGCAGGCGAGCGCTGCTTCGGCAACGCGCTGCAGTTCCTTGAGCTTCTCTTCAAGAGTCACGTCAGGCGAAGCCATGTATCAGGCCGCCGACTGCCGTGAGTAAGAGGGGCGGCTGGCACTTGTCACAACGCTCTTCGCCCGACCGCCGAAGACTTCGCCCTGCGCCTGGGCGAGGGATGTATCGAGACGGGTCAGGATTTCATCGCACATTTCGCGATCGATAAGCAGGCCCGGCTTGAACTGCAATACCCTTTTGTCGAGGGTCGAGAAGATCGCCCAGATGCCGTTCTGGTAGAGATGCTTCATCACATAGACCGCACCCTGGTCATGATTGAATTCGAGCCCCATGACGACCCCGCGCTGCCTTATCCCGATGAAGAAATCCGGATAATTCTGCTGCACCTGGCGCAATCCATTGGCGAGATAAGCGGAAATATAGTGGACTTGCGAGCGCGTTTCGGGCCGCGAGCAGATTTCCAGCACTTTCGCCGCCGCCAGACAGCCGAGCTCGGCGCCGCCAAAGCTCGACATATGGCCGAAGCCGACCTCGCTCAGCCACTTTCCGGCCTTCTCGCTGACCACCGCCGCGGCGATCGGATAGATGCCACCCGACAGACCCTTGCCGGTGACGAGGATATCCGGATCGACGCCATAGGTTTCGATGCCCCACATCTCGCCGGTGCGCATGAGCCCGGTCTGGACCTCGTCGGCGATATAAAGCGTGCCGACCTTCTCGCAGGCCTGCTTGATCGCATTGAGATAGCCGGGCTTCGGCATCGGGAAGCCATAGGTGGCGGGGATCGTCTCCATGATCACGCAAGCCGCATCGCCCACCGCGATGGCGGACAACATTCGGTCAAGATCGTTGAACGGCACCTTGACGACTTCCTCCGACCTGAACCGCAAGGCCGGTGTGGCCGTGATAGCAGCGTTCGATGCAGATGATCTTGCGCCGCTTGGTGGCATTGCGCGCACTCTTGAGCGCGATGTCGATGGCCTCGGCGCCACCCGAGGCGAAGATCGTGCGCTTGAGGCCGGCAGGCGTCAGCCTTTCCAGCATCTCGGCGACATGGGTGCGCATGATCGAGGGGAAATGGTGATTGCCGATATCGAAATAGGCCATGCCCTCGCGCACCGCCTCCACCACTTCCGGGTTGCGGTGGCCGAGCGAATAGGTGCCGCCATTGAGATGGACATCGATGAGCCGCCGTCCATCGACATCCCACAGATAATAGGCCTCGCGCCGGTCGATGACGAGATCGACGCCCATGCGCTGCCACTCCGAGGTCTTGCCCGGATTCCAGTACTGCTTCGACCTGGCGATGAGGTCGTCTTTTTCCTTGCTCATCGGGCGGGACTCCAAAGGGA
>VAZZ01000258.1 GCA_005884715.1 Alphaproteobacteria bacterium
GAGGCCTTCAGAACGGCGCGTGCGGCCAAGGTCGACTGGAAGGATCTCTATGAGGTGATGCTGAATGGCTCCGGCAATTCAGGCGTCCTGCGCAAGATGATGGAGGCGGCCCTTGCCGGGGATTTCGACGGCTACAAGTTTTCCCTTGCCAATGCGGCGAAGGACATCGGCTATTATTCAGGTCTCGCCGAGGAGCTCGGGCAGTTGACGCCGCTCACCCGGTCAGTAGAGCAGATATTCGCGAGTGCGGTCGCCACGGGTCATGCCGGCCGCAATGTCAGCCACTTGCTCGACCCGGCGATAGATGATGTGACTTAAGCATCACCCCTAAAGGTTGCAGACTTTTCGGCTAAGGTGATGCGAGAACAAAGAAACCCACCCTCAAGCAACTGCAGGATATGATGTTCAAGCTCAATCCCAACATCACCGTTATTGAAGAGGAAGGTGCCTTCGCCGTCCTCGATCGGGCTCTGGCTTTGAAGGCGAAAGGCGCCCCCGTCATCAATCTCGGCATCGGCCAGCCGGATTTCTCGCCGCCTCGCCATATATTGGCGGCGGCCGAGAAGGCGGTGCGCGACGGGCCGCATGGCTATACGACGCCGATCGGCATCCTGCCTCTGCGCGAGGCGGTCGCCGCCCATATCGCCGGGCGCTTCAATGTACCGGTCACATCAGATGAAGTCGTCATCGTGCCGGGCGGCAAGGTCACCTTCTATTTCGCCTGTCTTCTCTTTGGCGGTCCGGGTGCTGAGATCCTTTATCCCGATCCGGGTTTCCCGCCCTATCGCGAGGCGATCCGCTCAGGCGGCGCCAAGGGCGTGCCCTATCCCATCCGCGAGGAGAAGGATTTCGGCTTCGATGCCGATGAAGTCCTATCGCTCATCACGCCTCAGACCCGGCTCATCATGATCAACTCTCCAGCCAATCCGACGGGCGGCGTCGTCGATGCGAGCGAGATGGAGAAGCTCGCCCACGGCCTCATCCGGCATCCCGATGTCGCGATCTTGTCGGATGAGATCTACAGCCACCTGGTTTTCTCAGGCTCCAGATTTACCAGCTTTCTGAGTTTTCCCGAATTGCGCGATCGCACCATCATCCTCGATGGCTGGTCGAAGACCTTCGCCATGACCGGCTGGCGGCTGGGCTTCGGCATCTGGCCGAAGCCACTGGTCGATCATGTGAGGAAGCTCATCACCGTCGATCATTCCTGCGTCAATGTGGCGGCCCAGATGGCGGGCCTTGCCGCGATGACGGGGCCGATGGACGAGATCGAGGGCTTTCGCAAGAGCTTCGAGAAGCGCCGGCAGATCGTCGTCGATGGATTGAACGCATTGCCCGGCGTCTCATGCCGCATGCCGGGCGGCGCCTTCTACGCCTTTCCCAATGTGAAGGGCACAGGGCGCGCCTCGCGCGATCTGGCACGCGACCTTCTCAATGAGGCGCATGTGGCGCTCATTCCGGGTGAGAGCTTCGGCGACAATGGGGCGGGCTATTTGCGCCTCTCCTACGCAGCGAGCGAGGCGGAACTGAAAGAAGCGCTGGGAAGGATGAAGACATTTTTGAGCTAAGCTTGGATGGCCGGGTTTAACCCGGCCACATGGAAAAGGGCCATGCCGGGCACAGACCTTAAGGGGCTGAGGATGAGAAGCTGGCGCCGGCATGGCGGGCAGTCGGGTGATGCCAGG
>VAZZ01000262.1 GCA_005884715.1 Alphaproteobacteria bacterium
GATGACGGTTGGGAATTCAGTGCGATTTCTGAGTCACTTGAATCGGTTAGGCTGGTTCATTGAACTTCTTTCGCAAGGCGTCCATTGACAGGCCGGAGCAGGGTTGTTAGCCGGAGCTTTCACCCCTGCGGACAGCCATTCCCTCATGACCCAAGCCAAGGACTCCTATTTCATCGGCGTCGATACCGGTGGCACCTATACCGATGCCGCGGTCATCGCGGCGCGCGATCACAAGGTCATTGCCTCGGCCAAGGCGATCACCACCAAAGGCGACTTCGCCATCGGAGTCGCCGAAGCGATCAGCAAAGCCGTGGCGAGCCTGCCGCAGGGCCTCAAGCCCCAACACATTTCACTCGTTTCGGTATCAACGACGCTCGCCACCAATGCCGTCGTCGAAGGCCATGGCAGTGCGGTCGGCGTGATCCTCGCCGGCTTCGATACGCGAATGGCCGAGCGGACCGGCATTGCCAAGGCCTTTCCCGACATGCCGGTGGAGATCATTGCTGGCGGCCATGACCATAATGGCGACGAGCGGGTTGCCCTCGATATAGCGGGCCTCGACACCGCTCTTTCCCGCATCGGCAACAAATGCGACGCCTTCGCCGTCGCAGCGACCTTCGCGGTGCGCAATCCGGAACATGAGCACCAAATTCGCGAAATCATAACCAACCGCACCGGCAAGCCCGTGACGCTGTCGACGGAATTGTCGTCCTCGCTCGATGCGCCGCGCCGGGCTCTTACGGCGGCTCTCAATGCCCGCCTCATATCGCACATCTCACTCCTCATCGAAGCAGTCGGGCGCGTCATGACGGGACTCAAGATCGTCTGTCCGCTGATGATCGTGAAGGGCGACGGCACGCTGGCGCTCGCCGATACGGTCGCCAAGCGGCCGATCGAGACGATCTTGTCGGGACCAGCGGCAAGCCTGGTCGGGGCGCGCTGGCTGTCGGGCCGCAAGGATTTCGTCATGTCGGATATGGGCGGCACGACTACCGATCTCGGCGTGCTCAAGGACGGGCGCCCGCGGGTCAGCGATGAAGGGGCGGAAGTAGGCGGCTGGCGCACCATGGTGAAGGCCATCGATGTCCGCACCATCGGGCTTGGCGGGGATTCCGAGATCCATTTCGAGGCGAATGGCGCGCTCAGCGTCGGTCCGCAGCGCATCGTGCCGGTGTCGCTGATCGCCGAGCGTTTCCCTGAGGTTCTGGCGATGCTCGACAGCGACATCGCCGACAATCAGGGCGGATCGATGCATGGCCGGTTCGTGGTGCATCCTTTCGGCGCGACGGGAACCGTGACGGGAGCTGAGCTTTCGGCACGGGAAAGGGAGATACTGGCTCTTATCACCGATCGTCCGCAGCCCATCCGCAAGGTTGCCGTTTCATCTGGGGCACAGCGGGCACTTGGCGCGCTCCAGCGCAAGGGCCTCGTCCAGGTTTGCGGCTTCACGCCATCTGATGCCGCCCATGTGCTCGACCTGCAAGCCAACTGGTCGAAGCCCGCGGCGGAAAAGGCCGCTCAGCTCCTGGTGCGGTTCCGCGAGATGAAGATGCCGTCGCCGGAGCGGGTCAAGGCGTTTTGCGAGGAAGTCTGGTCGGATGTGGTGCGTCTCACCGGACGCGTCATCCTCGATACATCGCTCGGCCAGAAGACCGGCGGCGATGCTTTGCTCGATGCCGTGTGTTCCGGGCGCGGTGCCATCGGACTGACGCGCATCCTCCTGACCCCGACGGTGCCGGTAGTGGCGGTCGGCGGGCCGGTGAAGATCTATTATGGCGAAGTCGGCCGCAGGCTCGGCGCCGAGATCGTGTTCCCCGAATTCTGCGATGTCGCCAATGCCGTTGGAGCGGCAACCGGTGTCGTATCACGCAGTGTGGTGATCACGATCGAGGGCGACGGCAACGGCCTGTTCCGGCTGCATGGCCCGGAAGGCACGCAAAGTCTCGGCTCGGGCGCTGCAGCCCTTGCCGCGGGCGAAGACCTGGCACGCAAGGCGGCACTCGCAGCCGTCGTCAAAATGGGCGCCGGGCGCGCCGAGGTCAAGATCAGTATCGCCAAGAGCTACCTGCCGGATGCGGTGGACGATAATGGGCTGCTCAAGGCCGATATCACGGCGGAAGCCATCGGACGCCCCGATACGCGGTCGTGATCGAAGTTCCCGGACAGGGAACTTTCGTGTCCTCTTATACGTTTGTGGTGTGCGGCAACAGGCGGAGACGAACCTTCTGAAAATCGGCGTGGTCCTCAATCAGGACAGTGGCGCGTTGCGCGATGGCGATGCCGATGAAATGGTCCGGACGATCACGGATATCTTCCATTCGCACCGTCATGAGCCTGATGTGAAATTGGCGAAGGGCACAGATATCATGGAAGCACTGACAGCTGCGATGAAGAGCCATAGGACGGTATTCGTCGGTGGGGGTGATGGTACGATATCGACAGCCGCCGGCATCTTTGCCGGCCAGAAGACCGTCCTCGGCGTTCTGCCGCTGGGTACGATGAATTTCTTCGCCCGCGCGATCGGCATTCCCTTGCAGCTCGACAAGGCGGTCAAGGCACTGCTCACTGGAGAGAAACAGCAGATCGATAGCGGCGAGGTCAATGGCAGGATATTCGTGCATCACGTCACGCTGGGGCTTCATCCGCGCATCATCGCCGGCCGCGAAAGGCAACGCTATCGTGCGCGTCTCGGCAAGAAGCTGGCCTGGCTCAAAGTCTGGTGGAAGCTGGTGCGCCGAGCGCCCCGCATGCGTCTTGCGCTGGCGGTCGATGGCGAGCGGAGCAAGCTCAAGACGGCCTCGCTGATCATCGCCAACAATCCGTTCATCGAGAAGCTCGGCGGCCTACCGCACAGCGAAGTTCCCGATCGGGGCAAGCTTGCCCTCTATGCGGCGCGAACGCGCGACTGGAGGGAACTCCTGGCCATGTCGGCGCAAGCGAGCCTCGGCAAATGGAAGAGCAACAGCAGGCTCGATTTCCTGGAAGGGGCCGAGATCACCATCGCCGCCGAATCCAAGCGGCTCAGGGTCTCGATCGATGGCGAGCTGGACTATCTTCCAACGCCCTTAAGGGCTAAAATCATCCCCAATGCTCTTTGTGTCCTGTGTCCGGCTTCGGCGGAAACGAAGGCCACCGCCCAGTCTGGCAGGAAGAGGAGATCTCGCAATGCCCGAAGATGAAATGGATACTGAAATCGATACCGAAAGAGCGCGCGCCGGCATCGCGCTGCATCGGATGCGGTTCGTCCTCGCCTTCGGCCTTGCCGGAGCCCTCATTGCGCTGCTTGCCGCCTGGGCCTTGTTCTGATCCACCCGGCCGCCCTCAACCGATCGCGGTCATGACTTCAGATCGAAGAGATTTAATCTGAACTCGGGGGTGAGGGCCTGTTGTGCGAATCGGATTTCTGCTAAATCGTCGCGCTCAAGACGCATTTTAAAAATGAGGAACTCATGACGGGCGCGGCGCGTAATTTCTTTATCCTTGCACTTATCTATGCCATTTGCGGCATGCTTCTGGGGCTTTATATGGGCCTCTCGAAAGATCACACGCAGATGCCAACCCATGCCCATGCGATGGTGTTGGGATGGCTGATGTCGGGCTTCTTCGCCTTCTTCTATCATTTCTTTCCGGAGATTGGCCGTTCGTGGCTGGCCAGGGTGCATTTCTGGTTCACCGCAGCGGCAGGCATTGTTCTGCTCGTTTCACTCTATTTCGTGGTGGGCGGAAATACGCAGCTCGAGCCGGTCACCGGGATCTCCTCCATATTGTATTTCGTAGGACTCCTGCTGTTTGCATGGATTGCACTGCCGGTTCTGCGCCGGACCGCCTGACCACTGCTCTCTTGCGTCACCCCCCCGCGAGGCTGGCAACAAGATGCCAGCTTAGCGGGGGTATGATGCATGGCCGAATTCTTCACGCCTGAAAGCCTGATGACGTTCCTGGTGCTGACGGCGCTGGAAACGGTGCTCGGCTTCGACAACCTTCTTTATATATCTATCGAGGCCAAGCGGGTTTCTTCCGACAGGCAGAAATATGTACGCCAGGTCGGCATCGTGCTCGCTGTTGGATTGCGCATCGCGCTGCTCTTCATCGTCCTGCAATTGATCAATGCCTTCCAGGACCCGCTGTTCGGCTTCGAAATCCCGCCTCTGGTCTCGGGTTCGTTCAACGGCCACAGCCTGATCGTGCTTCTGGGTGGAATCTTCCTCCTCTATACGGCGCTCAAGGAGATCTACCACATGCTGGCGACACCGGAGCTCGGCCACGGCCCGGGCAATGGCCGGGCGATGCGCAGCGTGGCTTCGGCGCTGGCCTGGATCCTGATCATGAATATCGTCTTTTCCTTCGACACGGTCCTCTCGGCGGTGGCACTGACCAAAAATTTCTGGGTGATGTCGCTCGCCATCATCGTTTCGGGCGTGCTGATGGTGCTCTTGGCCGAGCGCGTGGCGACATTCCTGGCCCGCAACCGCATGTATGAGGTCTTAGGGTTGTTCGTGCTGCTCCTGGTCGGCGTCATGCTGATGTCGGAAGGCGGCCATATCGCACATCTGGCTTTCTTCGGCTATCCGATCGAAGCGATGGCGAAGAGCACCTTCTATTTCGTGGTGGTGGCGCTCGTCCTCGTCGACATCATCCAGAGCCGCTATCAGAAGAAGCTGCTGGCGGAAAAGGGAGATCATTGAATCGAGTTACCCCCCACCCCTAACTTCCGGCCTTCGCTTGCGCTCCGGCGTTCGGTGCTCAAAAAGGTCCACTGGACCTTTTTGTCGGCTTCGCCGCCGCATCTCACCCCCGCAAGGGGGAGGGGAATGTTGTTTCAGATTTCCAAAAGGCTGCTCACTAGAATGTCCATCTTGATCGGCAAGAATACCAAAGTCATCTGCCAGGGCATCACCGGCAATAACGGCACGTTCCATACCGAACAGGCGATCGCCTATGGCCGACGCCAAGATCGGCGTGCTCGGTCCCAATGGCTCGGGCAAATCGACGCTGCTGCGGGTCATGGCCGGTCTCGACACCGAATTCACCGGCGAAGCCTGGGTCGCCGAAGGGGCAACCGTTGGCTATCTCGAGCAGGAACCGCATCTC
Organism: Alphaproteobacteria bacterium; assembly: GCA_005884715.1. GTDB lineage: Bacteria > Pseudomonadota > Alphaproteobacteria > Rhizobiales > Aestuariivirgaceae > Taklimakanibacter. The sequence continues at coordinate 5,092 of VAZZ01000262.1, forward strand.
GATCCGCAGCTCAACGTGCTCGGCAATGTCATGGAAGGTGTTGCCGCCAAGAAGGCCATTC
>VAZZ01000263.1 GCA_005884715.1 Alphaproteobacteria bacterium
GCTAGCCCGCGCGTGCGGCAAGACGAATATCCATTCGCTCGAGCCCGAGGATCTGGCGGCGCTCACCATGGAGGCCTCCGCCATGTGCAAGGTGCCGCTGGCCGGCACCAACTACACGGTGGGCCTCGAAGGCGGGAATTATCACAAATACTGATCGATCTCTCCGAAGGAGAAGAACAATGGCAGGCACAAGCTACAAGGGCTCGGACATCAAATCGGTCGACCAGTTCATCAAGGACAGGGCCGGCCTCTCTTCCTCGCGCGAGAAGGAGATCGGCCAGCATATCGGATATCGCTATGATGTGAACCTGATCCCCGACTACAAGAGGCTGACCTCCTTCCTCAAGGGCTATATGGAGTTCATGGGCTGGGACGACCTCAACTGGCTCGAGGATGTGCATATGGGCTACGAGGAGGGCGAGCCCGCCATTTTTGACCGCAATTGCAATGGCTGGGTGCGCATCCCCAAGAATGTGAAGCTGCCGGACAATCAGCAGGATCGCGACATGATGGCGCGCGAATTGCTGATCAAGTTCCAGATGTCGCCCAACCATCCAATGGTGCAGTTGAACAAGGCCTATCGCAAGGTTGGTTGAATCGCGAATTTTTGCTTAAGGATTAGGCTTTCAGTATCTCAAGAAGGGTGGCGACGAGATTGCGCGCGATGGCGCGTTGCGGGTCGAGATTGGGATTGTAGATGGTGAGCGTCATTCCCTTCACCTTGCCGGTGGCGAAGGCGCCACCTAGGACACGGCGCAATTCCACAAAGGTGAGCCCATCCTTCATCCGGTAATCGACCGCCGGCATGATCTCATCGTCGAGGACATCGACATCGAAATGGATCCAGAATCCCTCGAGCCTGCCATGCGTCACCCGCGACAATGCCTGGTCGACACCGGCCTGACCCAGCGCATGCGCCTCCTTGACATCGATGCGCATGATCTCCGGCGGATAGGGCGTTTCGATGAAATCGGAACTGTAGAAATGATCGCGCGTGCCGTAGGCGACACAATCCTCAGGGCGGAAATAGGGGCCAAGACCGTCGATATTGGAGAGCATTGCTGGCCCATGCCCCGTCACCAGCGACAGGTCCATCGAGGCCGCCTCGCCATAGGGCTCGACCTTCGCATCGTAATAGTCCATATGGCCATCGACGAATAGCAGTCCATGGCGGGCGCGCTCGCGCAGTGCCAAAGCGGGCCCGAGCAGAATGCTGCAATCGCCGCCGAGGACGATCGGCACCAATCTCGCATCCAGCATGTTCCAGACTTCGCGCGCGAGTATCTGCGCATAGGAGAGGAGGCCCACCGGATTGAGCATCTGCGTCTCAGGGTCACGGCGCGGATCATAGGCGGGCGGCTCGAGCCGCAGCGTCTTTCCTATTCCAAGCCCGACGCCCAATCCCATCTCCAGAAGCACGCGCGGCGCATCCTGCACACCCGACGGCCAAAGGCCGAGGATGGAAGCGGCTTCGATGATCCTGTAGCGGGACATTGCGAGTTCAACTTTGCCACTTTTTCATCGGGCACTCTAGCGCTAGAAGGGCTGCATAACCTCCAACAGCGGGATCCTTGCCATGAGCAGCGCCTTCGGTCTTTCATCGCTCGACGGAAAAGTCGCCATCATCACCGGCGGCACACAGGGGCTTGGCGAGGCGACCGCCCATCTCTTTGCCGATCGCGGCGCCAAGGGACTGGTTATCTGCGGCCGCAATGAAAGGAATGGCGAAAAAGTCAAAGCGGCGCTCGAAAGGAAGGGCGCCAAGGCGATCTTCGTGAAAGCCGATTTGGCAAAGGTGAATGACAGCCGCGCCGTCGTCGCCCAGGCCGACAAGACTTTCGGGCGCGCCGATATCCTGGTCAATGTCGCCGGCATCACCGATCGCGGCACTATCTGGGATACCAGCCCCGAACTTTTCGATCAGATGTTCGCCGTCAATGTCCGTGCGCCGTTCTTCCTCATGCAGGATACGGCGAAGCTGATGAGGCGTGAAAAATCCAGCGGCACCATGGTCAATATCATCTCGATGTCGGGCCATGGCGGCCAGACATTCATCACCGCCTATTGCGCCTCGAAGGGCGCGCTCATCACGCTCACCAAGAATGTCGCCTTCAGCCTCATGCGCCATCATATCCGCGTCAACGGCCTGTGCATCGGCTGGATGGATACGCCGGGTGAGGACCGGATCATGAAGACCTATCATCAGGCCGAAGAGGGCTGGCTTACCGCGGCGGAGAAGAAGCTGCCTTTCGGACGCCTGCTCAAGACCGACGAAGTCTCGCGCGCCATTGCCTATCTCGCGAGCGATGAATCCGGCATGATGACCGGATCGATCATCGATTTCGATCAGCAGGTCTCAGGTTGCGCCGACAGCGCGCCCCAGCCGCCGCCGCTGTAAACTTGCTTCCTCCGATACCCTCATGCTGAGGTGGCCGCGAAGCGGCCCTCGAAGCATCCATCAGGATAGAGCGAGCGTGCTTCAACAGACCCTTCGAGGCTCCGCTTCGCTCACACCTCAGGGTGAGGGTGGATGGGTGGTCTGTGTCTTGATGACGTGATCGAGCGACCACGCCCCGGCGCCGCGCGCGATCAGGATCAGGAAACAGGCGGCCCAGGTGCCGTGCGTCGGCCAGGCGTCG
>VAZZ01000028.1 GCA_005884715.1 Alphaproteobacteria bacterium
CTTTGTTCAAGCTCAGTCAATAAGTCAGATTCATTTTGCTACAAAAATCTTCCTCGCCGGAATGCAGGCAGACAGAAAGAACCCTCACCCGGCCTTCGGCCACCCTCTCCCATTGCTTCGCAACGGGAGAGGGGGAAATTTTCGGAGGTCCAGTCGATTGTAGCAATTTTTCCCCGAACAGTTCTGCGGGAGAAGGTGAAAACGGGAGATAGCTCGTCTTTCGCTTCCCCCTGCCGGGCCTAAATTTTGTCCCATCCTTTCATCGATCAGTGAGGAAAAACCATGATCCACAAACGCCTCAGGCCCTTCAACACCAAAGAGACCTATCCCGAGCAGAAGCTCGACAATGATCTGTCGCAAGGCGTGGTCGCGCGCGGTACGATGGTATTCCTGCGCGGCCAGGTGGCGCAGGATCTCGACACGCGCGAAAGCCTGCATGTCGGCGATGCCGGACTCCAGACCCGCAAGACGATGGAAAACATCAAGCTGCTTCTCGAGGAGGCCGGCAGCGAGCTCGCGCATATCTGCCGGATCGTCGTCTATCTCACCGACATCCGCTATCGCGAAGCCGTCTATCGCGAGATGGGTGCGTGGCTGAAAGGGGTCTTCCCCTGCTCCACCGGCCTTGTCGTCGAGGCGCTGGCGAGGCCTGAATGGCTGGTCGAGATCGAAATAACCGCCGTCATTCCCGACAAGACCTGATACGGAAGCGGCACCATGACCTTCTCGATCTCCGCCCGCTGCCGGCGCACCGGCATGTTGGGCATTGCCGTGTCCTCGTCGAGCCCATGCGTCGCGGCACGCTGCGCCCATGCACGCGCCGGCGCCGGCGTCGTCGCCACCCAGAACATCACCGATCCGACATTGGGTCCCAAGGGCCTCGATCTCATGGCCTCAGGGCTCTCAGCGGAGGAGGCGCTGGCCAGACTTCGCGCCACGGCCAGCCATTTCGACTACCGCCAGTTGACCCTGGTCGACCGGAATGGCCGCACAGCCTCCCACTCTGGTGCCAAGACGCTCGGCACTTATCGCATCAAGGAGGCGGCCAATGTGGTAGCGGCCGGCAATCTGCTGAAAGATCCCGATGTGCCGGAGCGCATGGTCGAGTCCTTCCTCAGGGACGAAGACGTCCATCTGGGCGACCGGCTGATTGGCGCCATGCGAGCGGCACTGGCGGCGGGCGGCGAGGAAGGCCCGGTCCATTCGGCGGGCATGCTGCTGGTACGCGAAGTGAGCTGGCCGATCGCCGATCTCCGGGTCGACTGGCACGAAGCCGACCCGATCGGTGAATTGGCGAAGCTCTGGGAGCTGTGGCAGCCGCAAATGGAAGCCTATGTGACTCGCGCCCTCAATCCGGCTTCAGCTCCTTCCTACGGGGTGCCGGGCGACAGGTGAGCAGGATGAGAGCTGGCATGAAGCGCATTGAACAGTGCTTCGAAGCTGACATAAACTCGTGCATTCCAGGAGGAGACACGTGTTCAAGTCCGGTCGAACATTGTGACCAAGGCCGATCCATCGCGATCGCGGTTACGCTTCACATTGCGGCAGCTGCTTTATTTCGTGGCCGCGGGCGAGACCGGAAGCGTGAAACTCGCCGCCGAAAGGCTGAATATCTCGCAGCCCTCCATTTCCACCGCGATC